>JAZFSL010000288.1:0-7921 GCA_036446135.1 Rhodospirillales bacterium
GATTTTCCACCAGAAATTCGGCTACGGTAAAATTCTCTCCACTGACGGCGGCAAGCTGGAAATCGCCTTCGAGAAGGCCGGCAATAAAAAGGTCATGGCGAGCTTCGTGGAAGCCGTTTGATGGCGATCCTTCCGCCACCGCAGGCGACCTTTCTCTGGCGCGTCATGATCAGCGTGCCGGAAGACACTGTCGGCGCCTTCGAAGAAATGCTGGAACCGCATTGCATGGCGATATCGTCGTTCAAGGATATTGGCGAGTGGCGCGTCGAGGGTTTCACCGGCGCCGAACCGGACGAAAAGGCATTTCTGGGGCGCATTACCCGCACCGCGGAAAAAGCCTGTTGCGCGCCGCCCGACGCCAGTTTCCAGCTGGTGGCGCCGCGTGACTGGGTGGCCGAAAATTTTGCTGATTTTCCACCGCTCAGTTTGGGCCGCTATTTCATCCATGGCTCGCATTTCGAGGGTACGCCGCCGACCGGGAAAATCCCCATCAAACTTGATGCCGGGGCGGCTTTCGGGTCCGGCGAACACGCGTCGACCGCCGCCTGCCTGATGATGCTGGACGGGCTTTCGAAAAAACGAACATTTTTCAAACCCCTCGACATGGGGTCCGGTTCCGGCATCCTGACGCTGGCCATGGCAAAAACCTGGCGGGCGCGCATTATCGCCGTCGATATCGACGACGAGGCCACCGCCGTCACCCATGCGAACGCCAAAAAAAATCACCTGGGACCGTTGGTCCGGGCCTTCAGCGGCCCCGGCTACCGCACTCCGGGCGTTACGAGAAACGGCCCTTACGATCTGATTGTTTCCAACATTCTGGCCCGGCCGCTGATCCGCATGGCCGGTGATCTGGCCGAAAATTTGTCGCCCGGCGGCACCGCCATCCTTTCCGGCCTGTTCGAGAGGGACGGGCGCAGGGTCATTCAGGCGCACCGGCAACACGGGCTTTCGCTGATCCGCACCATGATCATCAATGACTGGATAACCATCATGATGAGGCGCTAAGTTAAGAGATGGCGAAGAATAAAAAACCTTCCGGCGGCAACCCAGCGGGGGCGTTCGAGGACGCCGCCCACCACCACCAGGCCGGGCGTCTGGCCAAGGCGGAAAAAGCCTACCGCAAGGCCATCACTGCCAAGGCGGATTTTTTCGAAGCGCATGTCAACTTGGGCGTTGTGCTTGAGGCGCAGGGGAAACTTGAAGACGCGGAAAAATCTTTTTCCCGGGCCATTATCCTCAACCCGGAGATGGCGGAAATCCATTACGCGCTGGGTACGGTGTTGGACGCGCTGAACCGACCGGCGGATGCCGCCGTGTCCCATCAACGCGCCCTTGACCTCAAGCCGGACTATGTGGAGGCCCTGAACGGGCTGGCCATTGCCGAGGAAAAACAAGGCAACGCCGATATCGCCATCAAAACATTTGAAAAGGCGTTGGGCCTCAATCCCGGCTTCGCCGAGGCGGCCAACAATTTAGGCAACCTCTATCACCGCCAGGGCGGGGCCGAAGACGCCATCCAAGCCTTTCGCAGCGCCATCGCCATCAGGCCCGATTACGCCGAAGCGCACCGCAACCTGGGCCAGGCCCTGTTGCTGGGCGGGAATTTTTCCGAGGGCTGGGGGGAGTACCAATGGCGCTGGCGGTGCCGGGACTTCCCGTCGGAGCGGCGGACATTTCCACAACCCCTGTGGCAAGGCGAGGACCTGGCCGGAAAGACCATCCTCGTCTGGGGCGAACAGGGCGTCGGCGATGAGGTTCAATTCGCAAGCATGGTCCCGGATCTGGTTGATGGTGGGGCAAAGGTTATTATTGAATCCGACCCCCGCCTCACACCTGTATTCGATCGCTCATTTCCAAGCGCCCAATGCGTTGCCAAAACCAATCCGCCGCACCCAGCCACCATGGCCGACACAGTCAATTTCCAGGTGCCTATGGGAAATCTGGGACGCTGGCTGCGTCCTCATGCGGACAGCTTTCCACAACGCCGGTCGTTCTTGGTTGCCGATCCGGACCGCCGCCAGTCCTTTCGGCAAAGGTACTGCAAAAATAATTCAAATCTTTTGATCGGTCTTGCCTGGCACAGCCGCAACCCCGAAATCGGTAACGAGAAGTCAATGTCGCTGTCCGACATGAACCCGCTTGCAGTTATTCCCGGTATTACCTTCATCGATCTCCAACACGGCGAATGGGCGCCAGACCGGAAGATATTCGAAGCGGAGACCGGGACCTCCATCATCTACGATGAAGAAGTTGACCAAATGACCGACCTGGATTCCTTCTTCAACCAACTCGCTGCTCTCGATATGGTCATCTCGATTTCCAGCGCAACAACCCATTTTGCTGGCGCACTCGGCATTCCCACCTGGACCATGCTTCACGCTCAGCCTATTTATTATTGGATGGCAGAGCGTGAAGACACCCTTTGGTATCCATCGGTACGACTGTTCAGGCAGCGCCAAAAGGGTGACTGGCCAGGGGTGGTCAAAGCGTTAGCGAGAGAACTCTCGGCGAAACTTAATAAAAATGAACCCGAGTGACCACGCCGATTTCCAAGAATTTATCATTAGGGGGAATAACCATCGATCTTATGATCGACGGAAAGGGATGCAAATTCCTTGGCCGCCTGAATTTTCTATATGATATAAGGGCCACGGAAAAATTTGTGCCGATGGGGTGGAGGGGAAATTGATATGTTAAAATGCCTGGGTTTCATCGGTGCTGGCCGAATGGCGAGAGAACATGCCCGCGCGGCGAGGGCCATCGGCGCCCAAATTGACGTTGTTCTTGTTCCCAATACGAAGTCTGCCAACGTCGCCGAATTCCAGAAAATCGTTCCCGGGGCTCGGTTTGTAACTACCGCAAAGGCGTTCCGTGAAAGCGATACAGACGCAATCCTCGTAGCCGCGCCTTGGCACGTCATTCCCGATATGATGACGGAGCTCCTTGAAGACGACCGCCCGATGTTGATAGAGAAGCCCATCATTCTCGGCCGAAAGGCGGGATGGGATTCAGCAAAACGAAATACCGAAAACAAAATTATCGGCTTCAACCGCCGTTTCTACGCCACAGTTGATCGGCTGAAGTCCGCGGTGCAGTCCAACGGCTTAAAATCCGTAGAAATATCGATCTGCGAGATCGTCTCGTCCATCGTCCAGCGGCACGGCAAGAAAATCATCCCTCACATACCAGAGATGTATTCGGCCCATATTCTCGACCTGATGTTTTACGTTTTTGGCGATCTGGAAATGCGTTATTGTTCGACTTACCAGGAAAAAAAAATCGACTTTATTTCGTCGGACGCCATTTTTGTGACCACCGCAGGAGTGCCTCTTCACCTAACCCTCAATGCGAACGATCCGTCACCCGTTGGCATCAGGGCACGCTTCGACGACGGTACGACCTTTGTGCTGTCTCCTATCGAGATGCTGAGCATCTATAAAGGCGTTGAGATTTCCGAGTCTACCGAGGACAATCCGATTCGCTGCTACAAAGCCCGGGAACGCTCACGCCTTTGCGAGGAAGGTCAATTCAAACCGGGTTTTTATGAACAGATGGTCGCATTTCTTCACGGCGAGACTGAACAGGCTGCCGGCATCGAGGATGCAGTTCGTGTCCATGAACTGATCTGGGCTTTGAAGGACGGGAAATGATCGACACTTTCCTGAAACATCGGCGAAAACAAGAGGCCTTGCACAAGAAAAAGGTCTCCGGCAACCGCGATCCTTTTGTCTCGCTTGTTTCCGTCGAGATAAACGTCATGGATGCGTGCAATCGGACATGTTCGTTTTGTCCTCATGCTGACCCGAAGACCTATCCCAATCAACCGAAATGGCAGATGTCACTGGAACTCTCACGGGAAATCGCCAAACAACTGGCAACGCTAGAATATACCGGCCGAATTTCCTTTTCCGGCTATGGCGAGCCGTTGATGAATCGAAACGTCTATGAACACATCAAAACGTATCGGAAGGTTTTGCCCGACAATACGATCGAAATGAACAGCAATGGGGATGTCTTGGACGTTAACCGAACGAAGAGGCTGTTCAAGGCTGGGTTAACGGCGATTTACGTAAATCTCTACGACGACCCCGGGCAGGTAGAGACATTCACACGGATGTTTGAAGAAGCGGGCGTGGACATGTATCATCTACGTCTCCATTTCGACAAGAAAGATGACTGGGGACTCACCCTTAATAACCGGTCCGGGCTAGTCAATCCCATCGCCGAGCCAATGGTTCATCGATGCCATTATCCGTTCTACAAAATGTTCATTGATTGGGACGGGTCCGTTCCATTTTGCGCCAACGATTGGGGCCGCAATATTATCGTCGGCAACGTATTGGAAAATTCAATCAAAGACATTTGGCTTTCGGACAAGATGAAAGAAATTCGACTCCGCCTGGCCGCGAAAGACCGCTCACATCATCCTTGCTCGGGTTGTGATGTGGACGGGACGCTCCATGGTGAGTTCTCCTTTACAGCGCTGATGGACTATTACAATCATAATCCCGCCAAGACGTGATTGATCGTATTAAAGACGCGCTTGGGGATGCCTTGAAGGAATTTTAAAAAAACTATTTCTGATCGACGCGCAGCATGGCGTCGCGCTCGGTGAACCATTCGGCGGCGTAATCGGTATCTTTATAATCATCGAAATAGGGCCCGCCGATGGTGTAGTGCAGGTTCGAGACCTCATCTACCGGCACGGTTTCATCATAACCGACCAGATGGTTCCAGCGGTGCGGAATGTCGCCAATCAGATCGTCATTGCCGAGCCATTGAAACCGGTGCAGTTCAAGCCCGGTGGCAGTATTGACGTAGTCTTGCGTCAACGCCTTGCACTTGGCGTTGTTGAACAACATGACGCTGGACCAGTTTTTCTTTTCGTATTTGCTTTGCGGCTGGCCCAGAAACTTGGTGGTTTCTTCCGGCACATGGTCGTGTTTGACCACCTGGACGGCGTATTCATCGTCGCGCAATTTCCACAATTCCGCCATATCGTCAAGGACCAGCATGTCGCAGTCCATAAACAACGCCCAGCCCTGATAATCACACAGATGCGGCACTAAAAACCGGGAGAAGGAGAAATCCGTCGATTGCAGCTCGTGACGTTGGCGCGTCATGACGCCGTTTAATTGCGACAACATCAGCGGCGCGATGGTTACCGGCTCGGACGCGCGCGCCTGAATGCTGTGGGCTAGAACATGATAAGACGCCGTCTCGACGGGGTCGAAGCCGATATAGATGCGGATCATTGTTGCGCTTTCTCCAGTAATACTGGCGGCGAACCTAGCCGCCACCTCGCGCCTTGTCCACCCGGTTTTAGGCGGGCTTGAAGCCCTTTAAATCCTTTGCCACCTGATCGACGACGCCGGTCCATTCACCGGCTTGGGTCTGGCGATACAGCCGGGCCGAAGGATAAAGGTGGCTTGTGTCGCCTTTGCGCAACCAACAGCTTAGCGGCACGGTGTTCAGCATGACCCACACCGGCACACCCAAGGCACCGGCAAAATGCACCGCCGTGGTGGAAACGGAAATCAACAAATCCATGGACGCGACCTGGGCAGCGAAGGCTTCGAGGTCTTTTAATTGATCTATATCCGGATCATGGATCACCTGGGCGCCGGTTTGTTTTTCAAACGCTTCCCGTTCCGCCGCCGTATCACCATATTGCAGATCGAAAAACCGGATCGACGGAATTTCCGTCAACGGCGCCAGCGCCGACAGCGACAGCGATTTGCGGGGACCGATTTTGACGTTCAGGCTGTTCCAGGCCAGACCAACCAGGTAATCCCCGCTGCCGTCCTTGTATTTTTCCCGGAGCGCATCGCGGCGCCCGGCATCGGCTTGCAGATAAGGCCCGCGATCAGTATAGGCATCTAAATCAGGCCGCAACCACCGGCCCAGGCTGGCCCCGGCCACCTGAAAATCGATGTCGGTTCTACCCGTTGTCGCCGGCGGGTTGGCCTTGATGATACATTCGACTTCGGCGAACGAGCGTTCGAACACCGGCAGCAATCTAGCTTCACATTCCAAAACGACCTTGGCCCCGGCGTCCTGAAGGTCTGCGATCTGGCCCGCGAACATGACTTCGTCGCCGACGCCCTGCTCGGAAATCACCAGGATGGTTTTGCCTTTTAACGACTCGCCTTGCCAGGGGGCCTGCGTGAAATCCCGCATTTTATCATTATCCCGATTTAGCCAGCGCCACTCGAATTCTTCCCAGCCTTGCTTGAGTTTCCCTTCCGAAAGCAACGCCAGCCCCAAATTGGTGCGGGCGTCGGCATTGTCCGGGTCGATGTCGACGGCCTTGCGGTGGGAGCGCATAGCGTCTTCAAACAACATAGCATTTTCCTGCGCCTGGCCTAGGTTTGTGTAGGCATCGGCATAGGCAGGATTGATGGCGATGGCGCGTTTCAGGCTTTCGATCGCCGCCAACGCATCGCCTGAATTTTCCAGGGCGTTGCCAAGGTTGTTATGGGCCTCGGACAGATCGGGTTGATGTAAGATGGCTTCCCGGTAATGGACGATGGCGGCATCGAACTGACCCGCGTCTTGCAGCACTTCGCCCAGGTTATTGTGGGCTTCGGCATATTCGGGCGTGATGTCGATGGCTTCCCGGTAATGCCGGGCCGCATCGTCGGGGTTGCCCAAGTTTACGAGCGTATTGGCGAGATAATAATGGGCATAGGCATCATCCGGTTTAAGGCGAATAGCTTCCCGGTAAGCATCGACAGCATCTTCCTCTCGCCCCAGCTCTTTCAGCACACCGCCATATTTATAGTGCGCGTCGGCAAAACCGGGCGACAATTGGCGGGCCTTTTTATAGCTTTCCGCCGCCTCATCCAGGCGGCCTTCGATTGAGAGCACGTTGCCCAGGTTGTAATGCGTTTCGGCCAGATCAGGCGCCAGGGCAATGGCTTGCTCGAAGGCGCCAATGGCGTCACCGCCCCGCCCGTCCCGTTTCAGCGCCGAGCCCAGCAGATTAAACAAATCCGCCTTATTTGATTGGGGGGGCGCCGCCTTGGTCGCTTTCTGCAGGAAGCCTACGGCTTTTTTAGCGCGTTCCGTCTGCAACGCGATGAGCGCCAACAGGTGCAGGACATCGGGGAGGTCCGGGTGCTGCTTTTGCAATTTCAGCAGCTTTTTTTCCGCCGCCTTAAGATCGCCCCGTTGGTAATCGGCAGCCGCCTGATTGAAGACATCTTCAAGTGAGCCTTGGGGCGCCATGCCTACTCCACCGTTACGCTTTTCGCCAGATTGCGCGGCTGGTCGACGTCGGTGCCCTTGATGACGGCGGTGTGGTAGGCCAGCAACTGCACCGGAATGGTGTACAGCAACGGGGCGACGAAGGCATCGACGACGGGCAACTCGATGCTGGCTGCCGTCTTGCCCCCCAACCGCTCGATCCCCGGCGCGTCGGAGAAAAAGATCACCCGCCCGTCCCTGGCGATGACTTCTTCGATGTTGGACGCGGTCTTTTCGAACAGGTTGTCGGACGGCGCAATGACGATCACCGGCACGCCGTCGTCGATCAGTGCGATGGGGCCGTGTTTCATCTCGCCGGCGGCATAGCCCTCGGCGTGAATGTAGGAAATTTCCTTGAGCTTGAGCGCCCCTTCCAGGGCGATGGCGTAGCTGGTGCCTCGGCCGAGATACAACACATCTCGGGACTTGGCGATTTCATGGGCCAGTTCGCGCAGCCGATCATCGTGGTTCAGCACCTCGACCGCGCGCGCCGGCACTTCCGCCAAGGCGCCGGTCAGGCGGGCTTCGGTTTGCGCGTCGATTGCGCCGCGCGCCCGGGCCACCGCCAACACCAGACACGCCAGCACCGTCAACTGTGTCGTGAACGCCTTGGTCGAGGCGACGCCGATTTCCGGCCCGGCGTTGGTATGCAACGTGGCATCGGATTCGC
>JAZFSL010000289.1:0-6315 GCA_036446135.1 Rhodospirillales bacterium
TTGCACCTCCAACTCCTTGGCGCAAACCTGACGCAATTCGGGGAATGACCGGCCTTCCCATTCGCCCCAGGACATCTCGACAAGACATGTTTCCACCTCCGGCTCGTGCCCGAGCAACCGGGCGGTCCCCACGGCCCGGATAAGCGGGCTGGAAAGCCAGCGAAAATCCTTGAATTCTTCCGGTAAAGACCAGCGGCCTACCGCCCTCAGTCCGTCCTCGCAAAGGGGCATGTCGATTCGGCCCTGAATTTTTTTTGCTTGGTTCCATGCCGTCAGGCCATGGCGGATCATCAACAACGGTGTCATATCGACAAATTTCCCAACACCGTGTCCAGGGTTCGGCTGGCAAGGTCCAGCCCGTGTAGCGCTGGAATCCGATTAGCCGCCGCCTTGCCAAGGGTCCTGCGCAAGGCGTCATCACCAAGAAGCCGGACTACCGCACCGGCGAACTCATCGGCGTCTCCGACCGTGCACAGCAATCCGGTTTCGCCGTCCGCCACTACTGACGGTACGCCGTGAGCACGCCCTGCGATTACCGGTGTCCCCACCGCCTGGGCCTCGAGAAAGCACATGCCGGGCGTCTCCCTGAGGGCCGGCCACAAAAACACGTCGCAGGCCGCATATAACTCCGGCAACTCATCCGTATCCAGCAGCCCCAGCCAGTGAACCCGGTCTTGAAGGGACGCGAACATGCCCCGGACCTCGTCTTCCGCCGCGCCCGACCCGGCGACCACAAGGCGCCATTCCTCTCCGCGCAGATTCTCGAGCGCCTCGGCGAGAACACCGTAGGATTTGATTTTTTCCCCCGGCCGCATCATCGCGACAGTCAGCAACAACGGTACATCGGGTTGAACGCCGAGGGTTTTGGCAAGCGCACGGCGATGATGAACCCGTCGCGCGCCGGCGGCTTCATAGGTCGCCGTGTCGAGGAATGGGGTAAGATCGATGGACAACCCGTCTGCCTTAAGCAACGGCGCCAGACATTTAAAATCCTCGCCGTTTGTGGTGAGCACGAGATCTGCCGCAACGATTGCCTCGCGCGTACCGTCATAGCCGATTTGCCAGTTCCCATGCTCCCGTTTCGGTGCGAAGGAGGCTTCCGCCACAACATAGGGAATGCCGAGGGCCCGGGCAACGCGAGGACCAATCCAGTCGGGCGCCTTGAAGAAGACATGATAGGTAAACCAGACATCCGGCCGGGCGTGTTTCGGCATGGTAAGATAACGCTTGGCCAACCGGTCTCCGAGCTTGCAGCCGATCCGTTTGATTTTTGTTTGGAGGGCCTCGTTACCTTCTCCGTCGTATGCCCTGAAACGGCTGGCCAGCGACACCTCGTGTCCCGCATGTTCCATCGCGGCCATCAATAAACGCCCAATCTGGCGGTCCCCCGAGGGAATCGCCGATGTCGGTGGTTTCATAGGTGCATAAAATGCGATTCGCATAAGTCCGCATCCGATTTCGCCAGACCGAATTTCTCCGCCAGGCTAACCATGCCCTTCTTGTAATCGAACTCGGCAAGGACCCGCTTACGCCCGGCGTTACCCAGGGAGCGGCGCAATTGCGGGTCGGTGATCAACTGTTCCAGCGCTCCGGCGAGGGCCGTCGTGTCTGCCGCGGGAACGAGAAACCCGGTAAGCCCGTCGATAATTAACTCGGGGATTGCGGAAACCCGGGTTGAAATACACGCAATCCCGTTGCTTTGTGCTTCCATCAGGACATTTGGCAAGCCGTCGCGGTCGCCGTCGGCAGCAATGCGGCTGGCAAGGGCGAATAAGTCGGCCTCGCCATAGGCTTCCTGAACCCGGGTTGACGGTTGCGCCCCCCGCCAATCGATACGCGCCGCGACACCTAGTTCTTCGGCCCGTTTCCGAAGGGAAGGGAGCCGCGGCCCATCACCAACATGAACCATCTTCCAGGATAACCCGTCGGGAAGTAACGCCAGGGCCTGGAGCAGGTCCTCGTAGCCCTTTTTTTCAACCAACCGCCCAACGGAAACAATCACCACGGGGGATTCGGGGTTGCTTCCATCGCGGTCCGAATACGTTCGATTGCCGCGCGCAAACCTATCGGGATCGAGGCCGTGATAAACAAGTTGAATCTTATCGGACGCGTGCGTCAGTTCTGAGAGGTGCTCGACGTTGGTTTTCGTACAAGTGACAAGCCAGCGCATTTCTTCCAGCTTCTCCCTTTTTTCCCATTCGGGCAGTGTCCATATATCTTTTGCATGCGCGGAACAACTCCACGGGAGTCCCAGGGCCAAGGCAGCGTAGCGGGCTACGGAGGCGGGGGTGTGCAGGAAATGCGCGTGAATCCAGGTCACGTTCGCCGGTAATTCATGAGCCAGGACCATAGCTTGGCCGAACCGCCTTATCCGGTTGGGCGTCGGATCGCGTCTCAGATCCTTCAGCCAAACCGAGCGTGCATTCGCATAACCCGGCAGTTTCCGTATCGCCCGCCATGCGCGCCACACGCGGCCCGGCCCCCGGAACAGGTATTCCGGCAGGTAATTGACCGGAGCCTTGATTTCGGCGTGAACCGGATGGAAGTGGGGGTCTGTCGGGTGACGAAGGGAGACGAGGCGAATATCCAGACCCCGCTGCTCGAGCGCGAGAATTTCCTGGGCGATGAACGTTTCGGAAAGCCTTGGGTAGCCCTTCAGGACAAAAACAACGATGTTGTTCACATCAAACCTCTTGCTGAACGAGGGTCAAAGGCGACCGCCGGGGGCTGCTCAGCCACTGGTTCATCGCCGCATTGGTCGCTGACAGTCCGTCGAGCAGTCCGGGGATTAGAACATCCGAGGGGCGGTGTTTCTGCGGTAATTCCCGAATGGCGTCAGCCATATTTTTTGGGTTACGTTCGCCGTCATCAACAAGCATTGTCACCAAACCGAGCTCCTCTGCCTTCGATGCCCGAATATACTGTTCGAGCCTGGGTACCGTTCTCGGCACAATCAGGCCGGGCTTGTCGAACGATAAAATTTCGCAAAAGATATTATACCCGCCCATGCCAATGACACCGATGGCATTGGATATCAGGTTCTCCAGGTCCGAATCGAAGGTCGTCGCTTTGACCTGTGGCAACTTTTTAACGCGCCGCTTGAATTCGTTCTGGAGTTCGAGATGCATGAACGGACCAAGGACGACGTAGGCGGAATAAGGGATATCGGGATCGTGCTCGTAGGCCCGGAGAACCCAATCGACCAGGCCGGCGCCGTCGCCGCCGCCACCGGGTGTGACAAGAATATACGGATCATTAAGGGTGTTGTTTCCGTTGGAGGCGGGGTTGCGAACGCCCGTCGTCGAACGCCGGAGATAGCCCGTATAGGACAGCTTGTCATAGACGGAGGCCGGCAGGTCAATTCCATCAAGCGGTTTGCAGATGCTCTCCAAACCGTAGATCCAGATGTCGTCGTAGAGTTCGTCGAGGGCGGAGACGGCGTTTTTACGATCCCATTCCTCAGCCAAGGCATTGGGCTCGTCCATGACATCCCGTAACCCCAGGACCAGGCGCGTGCCCCTTTCCTTGAGCATCACCAAGGTATCTTTTACCTCGCCGCGCAGGCCCATGGGCTCCTTGTCGACAAGAAAAATATCCGGCGCGAATGCATCCGCTGTGTGACACACGATGGACTCACGAATGGCCAACGCGTCCTCGACACCGATATCGAGTCCAAGAGGCGTGTAACTTCCGTTGCGAAGTTTGGTAACGCCGGGAAAGCGGACGAAGTCGACGCGCGAATGAAAGTCGAAGCTGCCGATGATCGGCGAACCGGAGAGGATCAGCACCGAAACGTCAGACCGATGATCGACCAGCGAGTGGGCAATCGTCCGGCATCGCTTCAAGTGCCCGAGTCCGAAAGAATCATGGCTATAGATAAGTAGCCTGTTTTTACTGCGTCGGCGTGCCATGGGTATAGTCTACCCTCCTCCCCTGTAACTTTTAATTTTTATGGCCGCTAATTTTTATGGGCGCCAGACTATCTCAACGCCCCTATCTCTAAAACCAAAAAGTCGCGCCACTGGGTTTGGATCGCTGCAGCATAGCCCGATTCTGTCTTTTCGCGAGCATAAAAAAACAGTGATAAACCACAGGTGGATATCATTCCGGTGGGCCAGCACCCAACCCTATCTAATCATCTCGGCGTTGATCAAGCGCTCGGTGTTCGAAGTTGGGAAAAACGGCATCATCAGGTTTAAATACGAACAACTTCAGGCGTTGCTGGAAAATCCTTAAAAAACTTTGCCGGGGTTCAGGATACCTTTGGGATCCAGGGCGTCTTTCAGCGCCTTCATTAGATCCAGTTCCGTGCCGTCCTTGTAGCGTTTTAGTTCGTCCACCTTCTGTTGGCCGATGCCGTGTTCGGCGCTGAAACTGCCGCCCAGTTCATAAACGACATCATAAATCAGCCGGTTAAACCGTTTCTTTTCGCCGAGAAAGCCATCCCGGTCCATGCCAGGCGGCTGGCCCAGGTTGTCGTGAATATTGCCGTCGCCGAGATGACCGAAGGCGACGATCCGGGTTCCCGGCATTTCCCTTTCAACGCATGTTTATGCCTTTTTCAAAAATTCCGCCACTTTTGACACCGGCAACGGGTGACGTTCATATTCGCTGCCAAAGATGTGCTTCAAAACGGGGCTGTCGTACTCAAGGAATATCTTGACGAGGAAAATGTCCGCTAAGGGTCATTAACAGACAATTCGCGACTGCCTCCAGAATGTCTGCTTTTGAGGGCAAATCGGACCTAAATTTACAGTCCTCAGAAGGCCCTTTCCTGGCCAAAAGCTAAAATTCGGATACCCGACCTGAATTGTTATAGAATTGGGGGAATTGCCAGTGGATAGGGAACCCACCATGTGGAAAAAGCTTTCGGTATTTATCTTTGGTGAGCGACTGCAGACAAACCTTCCCGCGCGGGTACGCGAAAGCATCGCCATCCAGCAGATCGAAAGCGAAAAGCTTATAAGCTGGGTGCAATTGCTGTTGGTCGTCACCTTCGGCGTGCTCTACTCCCTTGCGCCATCGACAGCGCTGGAAGCTGGGTTCCAGCCGGTGCCGTGGGCGTTGTCGGCATACCTAGTATTCACCCTTGGCCGACTCGCCGGTACCTACCGGGGCCGTCTGTCCAACTGGTTGTTGATAGTCTCGGTGGTGATGGATATGGGCCTATTGATGGCCCTGATCTGGAGCTTCCACATCCAATACATGCAGCCGGCGTCTTTCTATCTGAAGGCACCGACCATGATGTACGTCTTCATCTTCATAGCTCTTCGGGCCTTGAGGTTCGAGCCCCGTTACATCCTTCTTTCCGGAAGCGCGGCGGCACTGGGATGGTTGGGTCTGGTGCTTTACGTCTTATTTTCAGTGCCGGAAGACCCGATGATCACGCGGGATTACGTTATCTACCTTACATCGAACGCCATACTGATCGGGGCCGAGGTAGATAAAATTCTCTCCATCGTGCTGGTAACTGCAGTGCTGGCAATTGCCATCATGCGGGCCCAGCGGACATTCAACCGCGCGGTTCTCGACAGCATGGCGGCACAGGACCTTTCGCGCTTTGTCTCGCGCGAGGTCGCCGACCGAATCACCTCGGCGGATAGGGCTATCCAACCCGGTGATGGAGAATCCAGGGTGGCGACTGTCATATTCACGGACATAGAGGCCTTCTCCACTATTTCGGAGAAATTGAAACCGCAGGAACTCGCGCAAATGCTGAATGATTACTTCGCAGTCGTCTCCAAGGTGATCGACCGTTACGGCGGCGTGATCACCCAGTTCGAGGGGGATGCGATGTTGATCACTTATAACGCTGTGACCGCGGACGAGGGTCATGCGTTCAACGCGGTCAGGACGGCGATCGGGGTTCAAGAAGCTATGGAGGCTCACACCTTCGGTAATGGGGTGACGCTGAAGACCCGCTGCGGCATCAACACCGGCGAAGTCGTGATCGGCGCCATCGGCGCGAAAGACAGGCTGGTATTCACGGTGCATGGAGACGACGTCAATGTCGCTGCACGGCTGGAGCAGCTGGGCAAGGAGTATGGCACCTATATCATGATCGGCGAACAGACAGTGGAGGCGTGCGGGGATGGTATCGACTTTGAACCCGTTTGCGAAGTGACCGTCCGTGGCCGCGAGGTGCCTACCAAGGTATATAAAGTAAAAACCGCATGAACGATGGAGCCGAAGGAATGTTCGCTTTGGGTCAAAAGCAGACATTTCTCGACCCCCCTCTGAATGTCCGCTTTCGGGGGTAAAGCGGACATATTTCAGGGTGTCTCTGGATGTCCGCTAATAGCCAAAAGCGGACAT
>JAZFSL010000290.1:0-2941 GCA_036446135.1 Rhodospirillales bacterium
TCAAACGCGTCTTCATCACCGATGACTGCGAAGGATTATTGCCGCCGTACTTGCGGTTTATGCGCGGCATCGTCGATTCCGAAGACCTGCCATTGAACATCAGCCGCGAGATGTTCCAGCACAATCCTCAACTGGGGAAAATCCGCACCGGCCTGGCAAAACGCATTCTGGGCGAGCTTAAGAAAAAAGCCGAAAAAACGCCGGCGGAATACGAAGCCTTCTGGAAAAACTTCGGGGCGGTGCTGAAAGAAGGCATCTACGAGGAACAAGACAACCGGGATAAAATTCTTCCCCTGGCGCGTTTCCGCAGCACCCGGGGCGACGGTCTCGTCGGCCTGGAAGACTATGTCGCCGCCATGAAAAAAGGCCAGGAAGCTATTTACTATATTTCCGGCGAGGACGAGGCGACGTTGCTCGCCAGCCCGCACCTGGAAGGGTTCAAAGCCAAAGGCATCGAGGTTTTATTGATGTGCGACCCGGTGGATGATTTCTGGCTTGGCTCCGTCGGCGCGTTCGAAGAAAAACCCTTCAAATCGGCGACCCGTGGGGCGACAGACCTGGACAAGGTCAAAGACATCAAAAAGGGTAAAGATAAGAAGGATAAAAAGTCGAAAGAAAAAGACGCTGTAGCCGATGAAGCCATTCAGCCGTTGCTGGCGCAGTTCAAGGTTGTGCTCGGCGATGCCGTCAAGGATGTTAGGATGTCCGAGCGCCTGACCGACAGCCCCGTCTGCCTGGTCGCCGATGATGGCGACATGGACCTGCACATGGAACAGCTGCTGAAGCGCCACCGCCAGATGAACGACGGCGAAGAAACCCCCCGGGTGCTGGAAGTCAACCCGAGCCACGCCCTGATCACCGGGCTGGCGGCCCGGGCTAAAAAAAGCGACGGCAAGGATACGTTGATCGCCGATGCGGCGTTTCTGCTGCTTGACCAGGCGCGCATCGTCGAGGGTGAACCGGTCAAAGACCCGAAAGCGTTCTCTCGCCGATTGTCCGCGGTGATGGAAAGTGGGTTGAAGGTTTAGTTTTTTTCCGACGATACCTTGGCCAGGAAGGTATCCATGGTTTCGGATAGCGCCTTGGCCGCCTTGTTCAGCGGGTCGAGGCGGATGCGCCGGATGTTTTGATCATACCGGCTGTAGCTTTGTTCGAGCTTGCTGATCTTTTCGGCAAAATCCAACATCACGCGACGGAATTTCTTTACCTGGGCATGCTGGTTGAGGGTCGCCTTGTGCAGCCCCAGGATCGCCCTTTGAAGACGGGCGTTATCGTCTTCGGCACCAGGGGAGAGGGCGGGGAAGAAGGGATCATCAGGGGCAGCGGCAATTTTCTCCACTTCCACAGCTTCTTCCGCCGGGGGGGCTAAAACACCCAGTCTTTTGAGCCTGAATTACTCGAGATTGATGACGTTCATTTTGCATCCCCTTTCATTTTTCGACTTTACCAGGCCGACGCGTCAACAGGCAGTGACACCGGTCACAGAAAACGCCCGTCAAAAATGGTGCGGGAAGGAAGTTTCAGAGGGCGATCTTGGCGGCGCCCAGGATGCGCCCGGTGCTCAGCGATTGCAGAATCACCGCGCAACCGTCCCGGCCCCGGGACTTCATATCGGCGACATCGGTGGGGATAGTGATGGCGCGGCCGGTCCAGGTGCCGATGCGCGACATGCCCCGAACGATGTTATAATGGCTGAGCGTGCGCCCGCCGTTTTCGCCCCTCTTAATCGCCGTGTCGTGTTTTTTGTCGAACACCGCCAGCCAGACGGTGGCTTTTTCGCCGATGGCGCCACCGGAAACCTTTATGTTGATGTTGTTCTTGTCGCGGCTGATGGAAATCGGCACGCGGGGCGTCCTAGCGGCTTTTTTGATCAGGGCCTCCACTTTTACCCGTTCAGACCCGGTCACATGGCTGGCACCCTGCACCACCATTTGCGGGGTGTAGACGTAGCGCATGCCGAGCGTCCGGGCGTAGCGGCGCTGGCGCTTGGTGTTTTCAGGACTGGCAAAAGGGTCTTTCCAGCCGATGTAGTCCCAGTAATCGACGTGAATAGACAACGCCAACAGGTCGTCGCGTTTCGACAAGTCGCCCAAAAAGGCATCTGCCGGCGGGCAAGATGAGCACCCCTGCGATGTGAACAACTCCACCACGGTGAGAGATTTTTCCCCTGCCCAGGTTGGGAAAACGACAGAAGCAAAAAGTCCTGCCGCCAGCACCAGCGCTTTAAATGAACTTTTCATGAGCAAAAACGTATTGGAAACCGCACCTGAGCGCCAATCACATGCTATCACATGGAAGTGAGGGGCTTGAAAAACCCGTCATACAGCGCCGCCTTGGTCTCGACGCCCGCACCCGGCGCTTCGGGCGGGCGGACGGCTCCATCTTCGATCACCGCCCCGTCGCCGAAACCGCCGAAGGGTTGGAATACCAGCGGGTAAGTCTCGGTGCCGCCCAGCCCAAGCCCCGCCGCCAGATGCAGGCCCAGCAACTGGCCGCCATGCGGGCCGTGGCGCTTCGGCGACCAGCCTAAGTTTTGCGCCAGTTTGACGATGCGGATGAATTCCGTCGGCCCGTAACAAAGCGACGGGTCGAACTGCAACCAGTCGCGGTCGGCGCGCATACCGGCGTGGCGCAAAAGGTTGCGCGCATCGGTCAAAGAAAACAGATTTTCGCCGACGGCGATGGCGCCGGGATAGGCTTGGCAAATGTCGGCATGGGCTTTGAAATCCAGGGGATCGACGGGTTCTTCGAACCAGGCCAGATTGTAAGGCGCGATGGCCTCGGCATAGTTAAGGGCAACCTCGGGTGATAGACCGGCGTTGGCGTCGACGGCCAGGTTGGCGCCGTCTCCGACAACATCCAAAACCGCTTCGATGCGTTTCAGGTCATCGGCCAGCGGCGCCGCGCCGACTTTCATTTTCATCAACGTATAGCCGGCGTC
>JAZFSL010000291.1:0-4467 GCA_036446135.1 Rhodospirillales bacterium
GCCGACGGCCGAGTTTTTCCGTTAGCCAGGGCAGCGAAATCCTGTCGATCACCGGGGCCCACAGGAACTTGAAGGTGTAGGGCGTGCGAACCAGGGAAAACAACCCGATGGCGGTCAGCGACACGCCCTCGATCTTGAGCCACACGGACAATGTCGAAAATACCAACAACAACGGCAGGCCGCTGGAAAAACCCAACAGCAAGATGACCATAATCCGCCGGTCGCCATAAACACTGGCGGCCTGCAGCCACGATTTCATGTCGACGTCCGGCCCATCAGGTCCTCGCAGGCGCTCCAAACACGGTCTTCGTTGATGGCGCCGATGCAGGGGAAAAGCTGGAATTTATTGGCCCGGCGGTGACAGCGCCAAAAGCAGTGGTAACACTCCATCTTCTGGAAAACGAAGCGCGCTGTATCCGGGGCAACGCTTTCGGGGTAGGGGACGAAGCTGCCGAAATGCCCGCCGCCGACAATAACCACAGTCGGCGTTCCCAGCGCAATACTCAAATGCGCCGGGCCGGTGTCGTTGCTGACCACCAGAGCCGCGTGGTTTATCAGGTCGAGCAATTCGGGCAGGGATGTTTTGTCCGTCAAATCGATGATCCCGTCTTCGCTCGTCAGTGTCTCAACGGCCCCGTCATCTGTGCGTTCTCCCGCTTGCCCGGAAAAAACCACCCTGTACCCGTCATCCAGAAACCGCCGGGCGAGACCGGCAAAGCCGGAAAGCGGCCAGCGCCGTCCCGGCTCGTTACTGCCCGTATTCATAACCACATAGGGCGCGCCATCTTCAACCGGCGGCCTGCGGTCGCGCCATTGAATGACCGGCGGTTCCGCATCGATGGTGCGTCCGGCAACGAAGGAGAGAAATCTGGAATGACGGATCACCTCGTGCGTCGGATAGGGGCCGGTGTCGATGATGTTGTCGGCGCCGCTGATGTAGTAATTGAATTCTGACCTGGTGCGTTCACTGACGTAGGGAACGGACACGATCTGTTTTGGCGCGCCGGACATCCAGACCAGGCTGTCGGCCATCAGCGCGCGGCGCATGTAGGAATCGCAAACGGTTATTTCAGGCGCCAGGCTACGAACCCATAACGAGACCTTGAAGCGGTAAAAAGGACGCCGGGAAAAGGCATGTTCATCAATGCTGATGACCCGGTAGCCTGCGAAAACTACGTCGGAAATTTTTGACCAGCTGTTGCAGCCGAGCACGGTAATGTCGGATTGATCGACTCCAAAAACATCGGCGTAATGATCGAGCGAGCGGCGGAAAAGCACCATATCGCCGATGCCGTCCATGCGGACCACCAGCAAGCCACGGCGCTTTTTAAACATCGGCCAATGGCGGGCGATAAGATCGAGGGGCCGGAACATCCACCACCGCCGCCGCATACCCGCAGGCAAAGCGCGCCAGAACCCCGTCGTCGTAAAGCGTCTCGATGGCGAAACGCTTGTCGGCGGCAGGGGCGGCTCGAGAGGAGTGTTCATTGGTTGCTTCCGGAAGAAAACGAAGACGTGTTCTCGAGTATAACGGCGGTCCTGGGCGCGACAATAAAGAGTTGGGACAACCAGCCAATTTAGATTAATAAATACAGCATGATAGAGATATTCACCAAAGGCATTTCTCAGCTCAATGACCAGCGCGCGCGCAAGGTCGTCTGGATCAGCATTTTTGCCGCCACCCTCGTGCTTGCCGCCCTATGGACGGGGATCGGGTATTTATTGACGCAAACAACCTTTTTCTCCATCTGGTGGCTCGAATGGGCAATCGATTTTCTAGGCGGCCTGTTCACTCTGGTCCTGACCTGGTTTTTGTTTCCCGCCGTCATCAGCGCCGTCATCGGGTTTTACCTGGACGACATCGCCGACGCCGTCGAAGCGCGGCACTATCCAAACCTGCCGCCGACAACCGGGCTGCCCTTTTCCGCCACCGCCGCCGTGACGGCGCGGTTTCTGGCGGTAATGATTCTTCTTAACCTCGTCTTGCTGGTTTTCCTGTTGCTGGGGCCTTTATTCCCTTTTGTTTTTTACGCTGCCAACGGCTATCTTCTGGGGCGTGAATACTTTGAACTGGTGGCGCTTCGTCGCGTCGATGTGCAGACCATGCGCTCCATGCGCCGCGCCAACCGGGGGCAGTTGTTCATTGTCGGCGTGATCGTGATGGTGTTGCTGACGATCCCGCTGGCGAATTTGCTGGCCCCCGTCGTTGCCACGTCCGCCATGGTTCATCTGTTCGAGAAAATTAAAAATAAACCGGCCATATAACTGCAGGGACCCGAGAGATGTTTCGAAACAAAAAAGACGAGGCGGCCAAGCCCGGCGGCGAGGTCTCCGACGACATGCAGACCCTGGAAACCCCGCAAGAGTGACTTTTTCCAAGCGGACGCCAGGGTGTATTTTGCTGACAACACTGCTGCTCGGTGCGTGCATCACCGACAGCCCGGTTAAACCGCAAACGACGCAGCCTTCACAACTTACCGCCGCCACCTCAACACCCGTCGCACCCGAGCCCGAAAGAACCTTTCCGCCACCGGCGATGCTCGACGGCCTGGACACGGCAAAGGTGCTCGACCTGTTGGGGCAGCCGCCATTCAAACGCCGGGACGACCCGGCCCTGATATGGCAATACAGAACACCCCAGTGCGCGCTTGATCTGTTCTTGTATCGGGATCGCAAAGGCGGAGCCTACCGGGTCCAGCATTTCGAAACCCGTAACAGGGGCCAGGCGACGGTGTCGGCGAAAGACTGCTTTTCCGCCCTCATCATTGCCAACGAGAAGGGATTGTCTGGTTAATCTTATTGTTTCAATCTCAGCCCCCTGGGATTGTCTGGTTAAACCCAGGGGGCTGGGTTTGGGATATCAAGCTTCCTTTGCTTTGTAAGCACAAAGCGCCCGCACCCCGCACTCGTGGCACATGGGCTTTCGGGCTTTGCAGACATACCGTCCATGCAAAATCAGCCAGTGATGGGCGTGCAGTTTCCATTTATCGGGCGTGCGTTTAAGCAGGCCCTGCTCGACGGCCAATGGGGTTTTTCCCGGCGCCAGTCCGGTGCGGTTGGAAACCCGGAAGATATGCGTATCCACCGCAATCGTCGGCTCACCGAAAACCACGTTAAGCACGACGTTGGCGGTCTTGCGCCCGACACCGGGCAGGGCTTCCAGGGCGTCGCGGTTTTGCGGCACCTGGCTGTCGTGCTTTTCGATCAACAGCGCGCTTAGTTTGATGACGTTTTTGGCCTTGGTGTTGAAAAGGCCGATGGTCTTGATGAAACCCTTGAGCTTCGCCTCGCCCAGCCTGACCATCTTTTGCGGCGTATCGGCCTTCTCAAACAGCGGCCCGGTGGCCTTGTTGACGCCAATGTCGGTGGCCTGCGCCGACAGCACCACGGCAACCAGCAACGTAAAAGGCGTCGTCCAGTTGAGCTCGGTTTGCGGGTCAGGCTTGCGTTTTGAAAGCCTGCGGTAGAATTCCTCGATGTCGGCTTTTTTCATGGGCTTTCTTATTGATATTACGCAAATTCGTCGTCGCAGATTGTAACGATCTGCTCGGGATTTGCTCTAGCCGAGACCAAGCACATCCCGCATGGAATAAAGACCGGGCTTTTGCCCCGCCGTCCACAGCGCCGCCCGGATGGCGCCACGCGCGAACACGGCCCGATCGCCTGCCTTGTGGGTAAGCTCGATACGCTCGCCGGGGCCGGCGAAAATGACCGTATGGTCACCGGCGATGTCGCCGCCCCTGAGCGTCGCAAAGCCGATATCGCCGGCAGTGCGCGGGCCGGTATGGCCGTCGCGAACGCGTTGGGAAACCTGTTCCAGATCAACGCCACGCCCGTCGGCCACCGCCCGGCCGAGCGCCAACGCCGTGCCCGAGGGCGCATCGACCTTGTCGCGGTGATGCATCTCAACAATCTCGATATCGTAATCATTACCCAGCGTCGCCGCCGTCTGCTCAGCCAGCCCCAGCAACACATTAACCCCGACGCTCATATTGGCGGCCTGAACGATGCTCGCCTTGCTCGCCGCATCCTTGAGCCCGGCAAGCTGTTCGGGCGTCAGGCCGGTGGTGCCGACGATCAACGCCGTGCCCAATTCGCCTGCCAGCCCGGCGTGCGCCATGGTCGCGTCCGGTACGGTGAAGTCGATGACCGTATCGGCGGCCTGAAACAGCGCCTCTGCGTCATCGCCGATGGTGATGCCGTCCCCGTCGGCGTCGCCGACAATACGGACCAAGTCCTGCCCGACCAGCGCACTGCCCGGCATTTCCGTGCCGCCGGCAAGCGTGCAGCCATCCGTTGCCAGCACTTCCGCCACCAACATCCGGCCCATACGCCCGCCGCAGCCGACAATTCCGATCTTCATCAAAAGGCTCCTGCCTGAAAATTCCCCCATTCTTTAGGCGAGGGGCGCGCGGATTGCCAGTAATTCTTGTTTATTCATCTGAACAGGCGAGAGCGTTGAACAAA
>JAZFSL010000292.1:0-5882 GCA_036446135.1 Rhodospirillales bacterium
CCTGACCCGCCAGACGCTGGGTACCCACACGGCAACACGCGAACTGCTGAACGAATGTGCCAGCGCACTCTTTGGTGTCGTCGGCGCCGGTCACGTGAAGATCAACGTCGAACAGACCTACCCGCTTGGTGAAACGATGCAGGCGCACATCGACCTGGAGGCGCGCAAAACCACCGGGTCCACGGTGCTTGTTCCATAATAGATTGTTATTAAAGGATATTTATGGCGGGCCCGGTTTTGGCGCCCGCCATTTTTCTGTCTTGAGCTTAGGTGTTCATGGAGTCGTAGAAGTCATTGTTGGTCTTCGAAATCTTCAGCTTATCAAGCAGGAAGCTCATGGCATCGGTGACGCCCATGGGCATCAAGATGCGACGCAATACCCACATTTTCGATAGCGTTGCTTCGTTCACCAGCAGCTCTTCCTTCCGGGTGCCGGACTTGGTGATATCGATGCTGGGCCACATGCGCTTGTCGGAAATCTTGCGATCGAGAATAATTTCCGAGTTACCGGTGCCCTTGAATTCTTCGAAGATGACTTCGTCCATGCGTGATCCAGTATCAATTAGCGCCGTCGAGATGATCGTCAATGAGCCGCCTTCCTCGACGTTACGCGCCGCCCCGAAGAACCGCTTCGGGCGCTGAAGGGCATTGGCGTCGACGCCGCCGGTCAGCACCTTGCCCGATGACGGGACCACGGTGTTGTAGGCGCGGGCCAATCGGGTGATCGAGTCCAGCAAAATAATCACGTCGCGTTTGTGTTCGACCAGGCGCTTGGCTTTTTCGATAACCATTTCCGCCACCTGCACGTGACGCGACGCCGGTTCATCAAAGGTCGAGCTAACGACCTCGCCTTTAACCGAGCGCGCCATGTCGGTGACTTCCTCCGGGCGCTCATCGATGAGCAGCACGATCAAATAACATTCCGGATGGTTGAGTGAAATAGAATGGGCGATGTTCTGCAGCATCACGGTCTTGCCGGTGCGCGGCGGGGCGACGATCAGCGCCCGCTGACCCTTGCCGATGGGGCAGATGAGGTCGATAACACGGGTCGTCGGGTCCGTCTGCTCAGTTTCTTCCTGCTCCATGCGCAGCTGTTCGTCTGGATATAACGGCGTCAGGTTATCGAAGTTGATGCGGTGGCGGACGTCGTCGGGATCGGCATAGTTGATCTGTTTGACTTTCAACAGGGCAAAATATCGCTCGCCGTCCTTGGGCGCGCGGATTTCCCCCTCTACCGTATCGCCGCTTCTCAGCGCAAAGCGCCGAACCTGGCTCGGGGACACGTAAATATCATCGGGGCCGGGAAGGTAGTTGGCTTCCGGTGAGCGCAGGAACCCGAAACCGTCCTGCAGAACTTCCAGCACGCCGATGCCGAATATGGCGGTGTCATTTTCCGCAAGCTGCTTGAGAATGGCAAACATCATATCCTGTTTGCGCAGCGTGCTGGCGTTTTCGATTTCCAGCCCCTCGGCATAGGCCAGGAGATCGGCTGGCGACTTGGCTTTGAGTTCTTGTAGGTTCATGGATGTTCTTCATCTTAAATTTGAAAGGAAATAGAACGAAACGCGAGCGCGTCCTCGGTCTTGAGGGGTTTTCTGTCAAATGAAATAATCGCTAAAACAGGCAGAAAGCCCGCTGGGCAGGGGTTGGAGGTTGGTCAAGCAAACGAAAATGTGTGTCGGATTCGACGGAACAGTCGAACAAATAAACAAACCAGCGGCCTCTGTCAATTGAAGATTTCCGCTTTGTCGGGGGCTTAAAGGGGCTTCGCCACCGCCAGAATGACGATCCCGATCATCAGTGCCGTCGGCACCTCGTTGGCGATGCGGTAGAATTTTTGCGATCGGGTATTACAATCCTCAGCAAATTCGCGCCGCCATTTACCCATATTCATGTGCACCGCCAGCAACAGCACCGCCAGCCCCAGTTTGCCGTGCAACCAGCCCTGGATCCACTCATCGCCGCTATAGCTTGCCAGCAACAATCCGCCGAACAACAACGACGACAACATGGCCGGGTTCATGATGTATTTAAAAAGCCTTTGTTCCATCACTTTAAGGGTTTCCGACAGCTCCGATCCCGGCTTGGCATCGGTGTGATAGACAAACAATCTGGGCAGGTACAACAGCCCGGCCATCCAGGCGATGACGCTGATAATATGCAGTGCTTTGATCCAGAGATAGGCCGCGCCTGACAGTTCCAGCATGATTTTCTTCCATCTCCTAAAGCGGGCACTGCCTGTGGTTGGCCGGGCATACCCTCAGCCCGGTTTGCGAGCAGACACTCATATCCTGCCCCTTCTTCGCAACAGCCAGCGCGTCACGGACTATCCCGGCCAGAGCGGCGATAAAGTTCTCCTCGACCCCGATTGCCGGCGCCCTGACATAACCGGGGACGTTCAATTCATCAGCCATTTTACGGTATTCAATGTCAAGCTCGACCAGCGTTTCCGAATGCTCGGAGACAAAGGAGATCGGCGCCACTATCACCGGCACGCCGTCTTTCCCGGCGCGGGCCAGTTCGTCATCAAGCGACGGCCCGATCCATTCCAGCCGCCCGACCCGGCTTTGATAACAAATCGCCCAGTCCAGACCGTCGATACCAAGGGCCTGGACAACGCCCCTGGCTGTCAGCTCGATCTGCCACTGGTAAGGATCACCGGCGGCAATGATTTTTTTTGGCAGGCCGTGGGCGGAAAAAAGGACCCTGGGGTTCCCCATATCTCGCGCCTCTTCAATTCCAGGCATGATCGTTGCCGCCAATCCGGCAATATAACCGGACGCCAGCGGATAGCAGCAGACCGCGTTTGTCGGCTTGTCCAGACCCGCCGCCGCCTTTCGCCAATCCTTCAGCGAAGATCCCGTCGTCGTCGTCGAAAAATGCGGATACAGCGGCAACAACACAATCCGGTCAGGGTCAAAGTCTTTGACCGCCTGCACGGTTTTATCACTCATTGGGTGCCAATAGCGCATGGCGATAAAGACGCGGTATTCACCTTCGTCCTCAGCCAGCGCGCCTTCCAGGGCCCTCACCTGGGCCTCGGTTTCTTCCAGCAACGGTGATTTGCCGCCGATGTGTCGGTAAATTTCTTTGGCCACGGGGGTGCGACGTTTTGAAATCACTTTCGCCAACAGCCAGCGCAGCGGCCCCGATAAGCCGATGATGGCGGGGTCGTTGAACAGGTTGAACAGGAACGGCTCAATCGCATCCGGAGCATCCGGCCCGCCGAGATTGAACAAAACCACCGCAATCCGGGGAGCCGCCTTCGACATCAGGAAACACTCTTTGCCGTTTCCGGCCATCCTTTGACCAACTCCGCCACACGCCCGACATGTTCCGGCGGTGTTTCCGGCACCACCCCATGGCCGAGGTTAAAGATAAACGGCCCGCCTCCCAGCGTTTGCAAAATTTTAATGACCGCCCGGTCCAGCTCCTTGCCGCCAGCAACCAGGATCTGGTTATCCAGGTTGCCCTGCACGGTGCATTTTGGTTGCAATGTTTTGGCGATCCAGTCCAGGGGTTGGTCCTGGTCCAGGCTAACGCCATCAACGCCGGTTTCAATGACGAACATTTCTGCCCGTTTTCCGACGTTACGGGGAAAACCGATGACGGGAACACCCGGACAGGATTTGCGCAATCGCTCGATGATCTGCTTCGTCGGCTCTATGGACCAGCGGCGAAACTGGTTTTCGTCCAGTATTCCCGCCCAACTATCAAATAACTGGATAATCTCGGCACCGTTTTTTACCTGTAAAGCGAGATAAGCGGCCGTTGTTTCGACCAGCAGATTAATCAACACCTGAAAGTCCCCGGGCGCTTCATCGGCCCATTTACGAATGTTGCTACAATCCGTCCCACCTCGGCCTTCGACCATATAGATAGCCATCGTCCACGGCGCACCGGCAAATCCAATTAGGGCTGTCTCGCCGGGAATTTCCTGCGATAGCCTTTTCACGGTCTCAAACACTGGCGCCAAATGAGCGGGCATGGCCTCGCTGGTTAACTTTTTAATGTCTGTGAGAGAACGAAGCGGTTCCAGAACCGGGCCTTTGCCCTCGTGAAATTCTACTTTCTGGCCCAAAGCATCAGGGACCACCAAAATATCACAAAACAAAATTGCCGCATCCATAGCGTAGCGGCGGAGTGGTTGTAAGGTTACCTCTACGGCTAGGTCCGGCGTATAACAGAAATCCAGAAAATTCCTGGACGACTTCCTAACTTCGCGGTATTCCGGTAGATAGCGCCCCGCCTGACGCATCAGCCAGAACGGCGGCCGGTCAAGCGTCTTTCCATTCAAAGCTCGAAGCATACGTTTCTTGTCTGGGTTCATTATTATGCCTTAGGTATGTCTGAGGCGGGATTTTTGAAAGTGTTTTATTCTTAAACCAAACTATAATTATATATAAATAAAGGTAGTAGTAGCTGTAGTACGGTTAGTCATGGGGATTAGTGAGATTCATCAATCTTATCAGGTGATCCTTTCGGGGACTTAAAAATCTCTGGATAACATTATGGAAAACTATTGATACGTGATTTTCCTGATGTAAAAACCCCGTACTTTTTAATACCTCTGTTAAACATAAAAACGTGTATAAGTTTTCTCCGCCATCGCGAAATAGAAGTTATGCAGAGCCCTTGATAATGTTTTATACAGGTATGTCTCTCCAGTATCGATACGGGGCGAATGCGGACAAAAAGGCCAAATCCCGAAAACGGCGACTTATCCACAAAAGGCCCCCAGAAGGTCATCAGGCGGAAAATGAACGAAAACAACATAAAATCTTTTCACCTTCATCTGGTTTCGGACTCGACGGGGGAGACGGTTGGTATGGTGTCCAGGGCATGCCTGGTCCAGTTTGATACTATCGAGGCCCATGAACATCTCTGGACGATGGTTCGTTCCGAAGACCAGGCACAGGAAGTGCTGGATAAAATTAAGGATAACCCGGGTTTTGTTCTGTTCACCATCGTCAACGAGGAAATCCGTAAAATTCTCGAAGATGGGTGCCGCAAATTGCAGGTGCCGTGCATTGCCGTGCTCGATCAGGTTATCAGCAAGCTAGGCGCACACCTGGATGCCGAGGTCCACGCCAGCCCCGGCCGCCAGCATGTTATGGATGCGGAATATTTCTCCCGCATCGAAGCCATGCATTTTGTCCTCAGCCATGACGACGGCCAATCCGCCCGCGACATTAACGATGCCGATGTTGTCTTGCTGGGCGTGTCCAGAACATCCAAGACGCCAACTTGTATTTATCTCGCCAACCGGGGCATCAAAGCCGCCAACATTCCCATCGTGCCGGGTGTCGATTTGCCGGAAGAATTGATTGCCGCCGACCATCCCCTGATCATCGGGCTCAACAAGGACCCCAAAAGGCTGGTCGAAATCCGCCGCCAGCGGCTCAAGTTGCTGGACCAGGACGAAAGCTCGGAATATGTCGACCTGGAAAAGGTGACAAAAGAAATCAACGATGCCCGGCGGCTTTATACCAAGCACAATTGGCCGGTGATCAATGTCAGTCGCAAATCAATAGAAGAAACGGCAGCGACCATCATCCAGCTGCACAGCCGTCGCTTGGAGGGCGTCTCCTGAACGAGGAGATGGACAGATCAAAAAGGCGCGTGGTGCTGGGCTCGGCCAGTGTGGTGCGCGGCGACATCCTGCGCGACGCTGGTGTCAGCTTTGTCGTCGAGGCATCGACAGTCGAAGAAGGCCCGATCAAAACCCGCTGCCGCAAACAAGGCCTGAACGTGGAAGAAGCGACCATGGCCCTGGCCGAGGCCAAGGCGGCGGATGTTGCTGCCCGCCACCCGGGCGCGCTTGTAATCGGCGCCGATCAAATTCTTGAATGCGAGGAACGGTGGTTTGACAAACCGCAAAA
>JAZFSL010000293.1:0-4778 GCA_036446135.1 Rhodospirillales bacterium
TCTGATGGTCCGGGAAACGCCCTTGCACAAAGGCCACCTGGAATTGATGGCCAAGGCCGCTGATGTTGGCGCCACCATTTACCCGCCGGTGCCGGCCTTTTATCACCAACCAAAAACGATCGAGGATCTCGTCAGGCAAAGCATCTGTCGGGCGCTCGACCATTTGGGCATCGAACATGACCTTTTGGAGCGCTGGAAAGGTGGCTGAAGGGCAAGGTAATTTAGCATCCTGGTTGTTTAGCATGGACAATAATCAGCTTGTTTTGCTTTAAATATGGCTTTAATTAGCAGAAAAGCACCTATTTAAAGGATTTGGCGTCAAATATCTGGGGCATAATTGGGGTAATTGGCAAAAAACTGCCATGTTTAACTAAAAATTGACCCCGGATGGGTGGTTACAGGCCTGCAAGTGGTCAGAAAACCACCCTAAACAACGATTTTTCTAAATTTGTTTGGCTGCCGCTTTTCCTTTATTTTTCTTCTGCTATCGCCTTGCACATGGCATTGCATATTTCGCGGATAGCTCCCTTTCCACCCATCCTTTCGGTGACAATAAGGGCCGCGTCCAGGACTTCCGGCTCGGCGTCGGCGACGGCAATGGGGCAGCCGACAACGTCCAGCAAAGGCACATCGTTTAAATCGTCGCCCATATGGGCCGCCTCATCAGGGCTAATCCCCAGTTCAGCACAGAGGCCTAACAGTACCGCTCTTTTGTCCTCCACGCCGGTAAAAACATATTTTATACTAAGCGTTTCCGTCCTTTCCGGGATAGAGCCCGAAACGCCGGCAGAAATAATGACGACCTCGACACCCGCGGCCATTACTCTTTTGATGCCGACACCGTCTTTGACATTGTATTTCCGGGAAATTTCTCCGTTGGCGGCATAATAAAGCCCGCCGTCGGTCATGACCCCGTCAACATCCAGTGACAACAGTTTCACTTTAGAAAGTTGGCTGAGCATTTTCTCCGGGGACTTGTTCGCGCTGCCGTCATTCATGGGTCTGTTTCCCCCCTCGCTTGGCATCAGTCTGTTTGGGCAAGATTAGTGCGTTGTGGCCCAACATGGCTACGGGTGTCAAGTTTACATACATGTCGTACAAATATTTACTTTTCCCGCTTCAATATTCAGCTGGAGGACAGGGGAAATAAATTAAAGAAAAAGAAAGATTTTAAAGACGTGAAGCCCGGGAAATAGGGTTCCACCCTTGCCCGTCTGGGCAATCCCTGTATGCTTTTTGTAGCTTTTTACCGAGAGGATCATTACATGCGGCGCCATCATGACATGGGCGGGCTCGACGCTGACGCGGTCGAGCAAACCGAGCATGATTATAGCCCTTGGGAAAAAAGGGTCGATGCCATCATGCGCCTTTTGTCTGATGAGAAACGCCTGGTAATGACTGTTGATGAATTGAGACGCGGCATCGAGAACCTCGGCCCCGGCGCTTATGACGAATACAATTACTATGAACGCTGGATTTCCTCGATCACCAACATCCTGATTGAAAAGGGCGTCATCACCGTCGATGAGCTGGGCGCGAAGATGGAAGAGGCCAAGGCCCGCTGGCAGGAGACCCAGACATGAACGCGCGTTTTGCCGTCGGCGACAAAGTCCGGGTGCGCGAAGCCTATCCGCCCGGCCATATCCGTACCCCGCATTTTATTCGCGGCAAGGAGGGTACGGTAACGGCGGTTATCGGTGATTTTGCCAACCCCGAAGAACTGGCCTACGGGCGCCCCGGAATACCGAAACAAACCCTTTACTGGGTAGCATTTCCGCAAACCGGGCTGTGGCCCGATTATGCCGGCCCCGAACACGACACGGCGGTGGTCGATGTTTTCGATCACTGGCTGGTAGGTGAACAACAATGACCGACCACCATCACCATGATGACGATTGGCCCTACCCTCATCCGAAGCAGCCGGATACGGAAGATGCTCCTTTCACCGATCACATGGCAATAACCGAGGCTGTCACTGAACTGCTGATCGACAAAAATATTTTCACCGCTGACGACATGCGCAAGATGGTCGAGTACATCGATTCCAAAAGCCCGGCCGAAGGTGCACGCATGATCGCCCGCGCCTGGACAGACCCGGACTTCAAGGCGCGGATGTTGGATGATGTTAACGCCGCCGCCGTTGAAATGGATATCGACGCCGGTACTATCCCCATCCGCTGCGTCGAAAATACGCCCAAGGCCCACAACGTTATCGTCTGTACGTTGTGTTCGTGTTATCCTCGGATGTTGCTTGGCCTGCCACCGGACTGGTACAAATCCCGCGCGTACCGCTCGCGCATGATCCGCGAACCGCGCGCCGTACTGGCCGAATTCGGTACAGAAATTTCCGATGCCGTGGAAACACGGGTACATGATTCCACCGCCGATCTGCGCTATATGGTTTTGCCCATGCGCCCAAAAGGCAGCGAAGGCATGGAAGAAAACGCCTTGGCCGATCTTGTCACCCGCGACAGCATGATCGGCGTTACCGTTATCAAAGACCTCTAGAAAAGGACCCCCATGGCTTCCAACAACACCTATCGCTGGGACGACCCGCTTTGGCTTGACGGCCAGCTTTCTGAAGAAGAACGCATGGTCCGTGACACGGCGCGCGATTATGCCCAAGACAAGCTGATGCCGCGCATCCTGTTAGCCAATCGCAACGAAACCTTCGACCCCGATATCATTCCGGAAATGGGCGCCCTGGGCCTATTGGGTTCAACCTTGCCCGAAGAGTACGGCGCCGCCGGGGTCAATCATGTTTGTTACGGCCTGGCGGCTCGTGAAATTGAACGCGTCGATTCATCCTATCGTTCGGTTATGAGCGTGCAATCGTCTTTGACCATGTACCCGATCTACATTTACGGCTCTGAGGAGCAACGGCAAAAATATCTTCCCAAGCTGGCGAAAGGCGAATTCATCGGCTGTTTCGGCCTGACCGAGCCTGATGCCGGATCCGATCCCGGCTCGATGAATACGCGGGCCAAAAAAGTCGACGGCGGTTATGTCTTGAATGGCAACAAGATGTGGATTTCCAATTCCCCCATCGCCGATGTCTTCATCATTTGGGGCAAACTGGACGGCGTCATTCGTGGCTTCATCCTGGAAAAAGGCATGAAGGGATTGTCGGCGCCCAAGATCGAGGGGAAATTCTCGTTACGCGCCTCGATCACGGGTGAAGTGGTCATGGACAATGTCTTTGTACCGGAAGAAAACCTGCTGCCCGGCGCCGAAGGCCTGAAAGGCCCCTTCGGGTGTCTTAACAAGGCGCGCTTTGGCATCGCCTGGGGGGCATTGGGGGCGGCGGAATTTTGTTGGCATGCGGCCCGGCAATATACCCTCGATCGCAAGCAGTTCGGTCGCCCGCTGGCCGCTAATCAATTGATTCAGAAAAAACTTGCCGACATGCAGACGGAAATCACCATCGGCCTGCAAGCGTGCCTGCGGGTGTCACAAATGCTCGACGACGGCGACTGCCCGCCGGAAAACATCTCGCTGATCAAACGCAATTCCACCGGCAAGGCGCTCGATATCGCGCGCATGGCCAGAGATATGCACGGCGGCAACGGCATCGTTGATGAATTCCACGTCATCCGCCATATGATGAACCTGGAAACGGTCAACACCTACGAAGGCACCAGCGATATCCACGCGTTAATCATGGGCCGGGCGCAAACCGGCCTGCAGGCATTTACGGGCTGAATTTCAGGTTGACGACGACTCGCTAAGGGCGTCGATGGCTTTTTCGACTTCCGGTGCTTCGCTGGCGCGGGTGACGATGTAGAGGCAGATCGGCAGCATGATCACCGCCAGCACCACCGGCATGACCCAGGTTTTGGCGACGAATACGGCGACGATGACGACGCTTAGCGTCATCATCCCGGCAGCCATGATCTTGGCGCGCAGGGGGATGACCCGGTGCAAGTGCCAGGCGCGGATCGAGGGGCCGAAACGAGGATGCTCCCAAAGCCAGCGCTGGAATTTGACCGAGCATTTTGAAAACGCCCAGACGGCGATCAACAGAAATACCGTCGTCGGCATGCCGGGAACGACAACGCCGATCAGGCCAAGCCCGACATTCAACCAAGCGAACGCCATCAGCCCCCAGCGGGCCGTGCAATGGGCCAGGTTATCGGCTTTTATTTCGGTGGATTTATCGGGGTCCATGAGCATTATCCCAAGGTGGCACTTGTACCACTGTCTTTCCCCCCAAGCGTTTTTTAGCATAACTTAGGGGCTTGGATCAATTGGAGGCCAAAATCGATGCCGAATGAGGCACCGACCAAGGAAAACATGCCGCTCGGCGCCGACCTTGATTCCGATGGCCGTTGGAGCCAGGTGCTGAACCGGGTTCAGGGCGAAGGGCGTCCGGGAGCGTTGTTTCTCGACCGCGACGGGGTCGTCGTCGAAGAAGTTCACTACCTGCATCAACCTGACGACGTGCGTTTCCTGGAAGGCGCACATGCCCTTATTGGCGAAGCCAATATTCGGGGCATTCCCGTTATCCTCATCACCAATCAGGCCGGGATCGCCCGCGGGCATTTCAAGTGGCCGCAATTCATTGCCGTTCAGGAAAAAATTAATGATGACCTCGCCAAAGCGGGTGTTTTCCTGAACGCTGTTTTCGCCTGCCCGCATCACGGTGACGGCAAGCCTCCCTACGATGTTGCCGAGCATCCCTGGCGCAAACCCAATCCGGGGATGTTGAGGGCAGCCGCGGAACGATTACCGATAGATCTGGCTAAATCCTGGATGATCGGCGACAAGGCGAGCGATAT
>JAZFSL010000294.1:0-2838 GCA_036446135.1 Rhodospirillales bacterium
AAAATGTTACGCCCGGAATTAACCGGTTTGTAATAAGACTTGCGCCAGATTATTCCTCGACACGGGGACAGGGCTATTTCATGACAGCAAAATTATTCGGCACCGACGGTATTCGCGGCACCTCCAACGCTTGGCCGATGGATGCTGAAACCGCCTTAAAAGTCGGCATGGCCGCGGCCATACAGTTCAACCGCGGCGATCACCGCCATCGGGTGGTGATCGGCAAGGACACCCGATTGTCCGGTTACCTGATCGAACCGGCGTTGACGGCCGGTTTCATTTCCATGGGTATGGATGTAATTTTGGTCGGTCCCTTGCCGACACCCGCCATCGCCATGTTGACCCTGAGCCTGCGCGCCGATTTGGGGGTGATGATTTCAGCTTCTCACAATCCCTATGAGGATAATGGCATAAAACTGTTCGGGTCCGACGGATACAAACTTTTCGATTCGACCGAAACGGAAATCGAAGCCCGCCTCAATTCCGACATGACCGCCGATCTAGCCGATCCGGCCCATTTGGGTCATGCCCGTCGCCTGGATGATGCCCGTGGACGGTATAACGAATACATCAAGCAGACTTTCCCCTATGGACTTAGGCTTGACGGCCTCAAGGTTGCCGTCGATTGCGCCAACGGCGCCTCCTACAAGGTGGCCCCCGAAGTTCTTTGGGAACTGGGCGCCGAGGTGATTCCCATCGGGGTGGATCCCGATGGCGTCAACATCAACAAGGGCTGCGGGTCCACCGACATGGATGTCATGCGCAGTTTGACGGTAACGCATGGCTGCGACTTGGGGCTTTCTCTGGATGGTGATGCTGACCGAGTGCTAATGGCCGATGAAAAGGGCGACTTTGTCGACGGCGATCAGATGCTCGGCCTGATCGCTAAGGACTGGGCCGACAGTGGTCGTCTTCAGGGCGACGGCATTGTATCCACGGTGATGGCAAACCTGGGGCTGGAACAGTATCTGCAAAGTCTTGATCTCGAAATGGTCCGCACCCAAGTGGGTGACCGCTATGTTGCCGAACGCATGCGAAAGGACGGCTATAACGTGGGTGGAGAGCAATCCGGACACATCATCCTCAGCGATTATTCGACGACCGGCGACGGCCTTATCGCGGCGCTGCAGGTGCTTGCCGTTATCGTCAATTCCGGTAAGAAAGCCAGCGAAGTCTGTAAAGTGTTTGAACCCCTGCCGCAGGTTTTAGTTAATGTGAAATTCAATGGCGGTAGGCCGCTGGAAGAAAAATCCGTCCAAAAGGCAATTAAGGACGGCGAAGACCGACTCGCCGGTTGCGGGCGGTTGCTGATCCGCCCAAGCGGCACCGAGCCGCTCATCCGGGTCATGGCCGAAGGCGAGGATGAAGCGCTGGTCAAAGCCGTCGTCGGCGATATCGCCGGCGTTATCGAGCAGGTTAGTCAGGCAACATGAAAGGACGCGTTCTTGTCGTTGCCGGTTCCGATTCCGGTGGCGGTGCGGGGGTACAGGCGGACATCAAGACCATTACGGCGTTAAACGGGTTCGCCATGACCGCCGTCACCGCCCTGACGGCACAAAACAGCGTCACTGTTTCAGGCATTCACAAAGCACCGCCGGAATTCGTCGCCGAGCAAATCCGCGTAACCCTGGAAGACCTTGGCGCGGATGCTGCAAAAACGGGGATGATGGCCGACGGGTCGATTATCGAGGCCGCCGCCGATGTTCTCGACGAGATGGCCGCCAATGTACCATGGGTCATCGATCCGGTGATGGTGTCGACATCCCGCGACCCGTTGCTGGATGATGCCGCCATTTTATCTTTGACAACGCGGCTTATTTCCAAGGCCGCCATTGTCACCCCCAACATGACCGAAGCGGCAATGCTCACCGGCCTGGACGTTAAAACGGTTGAAGACATGGAACATGCCGCAGAGGCGCTGTTAGACATGGGCGCCGGGGCGGCGCTGGTGACGGGGGGGCACATGCAGGGCGATACGCTGATCGACGTTCTGCTTACGCCGCAAGGAAAAGAGCGTTTCGAAACACCCCGTATCAACACCCCGCACACCCACGGCACCGGCTGCACGCTGGCCTCGGCCATTGCCTGCGGGCTGGCACAAGGCATGCTTATCGGCGATGCCGTCGTCCGGGGCCGGGAATACGTAATCGAAGCCATCCGCACTGCACCCGGGTTCGGCAGCGGCCACGGGCCACTGAACCACGCGCATACGGTTAAGGAATAACTCCATGTTGCCGACAAAAGAGCACCTGGAAGCCGCCGCCGAAATCGTCACCGCCCACATGGCGCCGACGCCGCAAATCCCGTGGCCGTTGCTGTCGGCCCGCGCTGGCAGCGAGGTTTGGGTCAAACACGAAAACCATACCCCCATCGGCGCCTTCAAGGTTCGGGGCGGCTTGAATTTTATGGCTCGTCTGAAAACCGACCAACCGGATTGCCCCGGCGTGATAACAGCGACGCGTGGCAATCACGGCCAAAGCGTCGCCTTGGCCGCGGCCAAAGTTGGCATGACGGCGACGGTGTTGGCGCCCAAGGGCAATAACCCGGATAAGAACGCCGCCATGCGGGCCCTGGGCGCGGACCTGATTGAATATGGCGACGATTTTCAGGAATCCTATGAACAGGCGATGCATTTAGCTGAGGAAAGGGGGCTTTATGCCATTCCGCCGTATCACCCTTGGTTGGTTGAAGGGGTCGGCACCTACGCCCTGGAATTTATGTCCGCGATTGAAGGGCTGGATAGCGTTTATGTCCCTATCGGCATGGGATCAGGGATATCGGGCTTGATGGCCGCCAGGGACGCGCTGGGGCTAACGACAAAGGTGGTTGGCGTCGTTG
>JAZFSL010000295.1:0-2383 GCA_036446135.1 Rhodospirillales bacterium
CATGTATGTTGCGTTGCAGCAAAGAAATTCAGAAGGTTTTACGGCCTTCTCATAAACCCGAAAATTAGAATTACTGGAGAGATAAAATGACTGCCACGAAAAAAAATACCACCCAAAAAACGGCTCAGACTGTCGAGGCCGCCATGGCCGCCGGACAGGAAACCATTGAAAACGTCGTCAAAGCCGGCACAGAAGCCTTCAAAGGCTATGAAGACGTCGTTTCCTACGGCAAAGACAATGTCGATGCGCTGATGAAGTCCAATGCCATCTTCGTTCAGGGCTTTCAGGACATCAATTCAATGTTCTTTGGGCTGGCGCAGGCGTCGCTTGAAAACTCCGTAACGGCGACAAAAACCATGCTCGGCTGTAAAACGCCGAAGGATCTCATTGATACCCAGGCCGAGCTTGCCCGCACCAGCTACGCGTCTGCGCTGGAAGACAGCCGCAAGATTTCCGATCTCACAGCCAAGGTCGCCGAAGCGGCGAGCCTGCCGATCACCAAGCAGGTCAACAAGACCGTCGAGAAATTCTCTAACCCGATTGCTGCCTAACTCCCCCCCCCAGGCAGCATAGATATACGCCCGGCAGGCCCCCCCTGCCGGGCGTTTTTTTTGTCTGCTTTATCTGTTTCCCGGCAACTGTATAATCGCGTCTCTGACCTCTCAGGAGATTCTCAGTGGACAATGAAGCGAGCAAGCCGGCGATGAATCTGTTTGAGCGCTATCTGACCTTGTGGGTCGGCTTGTGCATTTTCGTTGGCATCGGGCTTGGGCATTTTATGCCCAAGCCTTTCCAGTTGATCGGGCAAATTGAAATCGCCCGGGTCAATCTTCCGGTGGCGGTTTTGATCTGGCTGATGATCATACCGATGTTGCTGAAGATCGATTTTTCCGCCCTGCATCAAGTGCGCGAACACTGGCGCGGCATTTCCATCACGCTGTTTATCAATTGGGGGGTAAAGCCGTTTTCCATGGCGCTCCTGGGCTGGCTGTTCATCGGCGTATTGTTTGCGCCGATGTTGCAGGCATCTGAAATTGATTCCTATATCGCCGGTCTGATCATTCTGGCCGCCGCCCCATGCACGGCCATGGTTTTCGTGTGGAGCAACCTGACCAACGGCGAGCCGCATTTTACCCTGAGTCAGGTTGCCCTCAACGACATCATCATGATTTTCGCCTTTGCCCCCATTGTCGCCCTGTTGCTGGGGATTTCATCGATTAGCGTGCCGTGGCAGACGTTGTTGTTGTCGGTCGGGCTGTACATCGTTGCGCCGGTGATCTTCGCCCAAGTCCTGCGGCGAAGACTGTTGAGCCAAGGCGGTGAAGGCCGGCTTCAGTTGGTTTTGGGCTTTCTGAAGCCCGTGTCTCTGGTCTCGTTGCTGGTAATGCTGGTTTTGTTGTTCAGCTTTCAGGGCGAACAGATCATCGCCCAGCCGCTGGTGATCGGCCTGCTGGCGGTGCCGATCATCATCCAGGTCTATTTCAATTCCGGTCTAGCTTATCTGTTGAGCCGGCATTTTGGCGTTGCCCATTGCGTCGCCGGGCCGGCCGCCCTGATTGGCGCCAGCAATTTCTTCGAACTGGCCGTCGCCGTTGCTATCAGTTTGTTCGGATTCAATTCGGGCGCGGCGCTGGCCACGGTGGTCGGCGTTCTGGTCGAGGTCCCGGTCATGTTGTCGGTGGTCCGGATCGTCAATTCCAGCCGTACGTGGTATGAAAAACCGGCGATGAAGCATGGCTGATCTTGTCCTTAAGCTGGCCTGTTGTGAGTACGACCGCACTCGGGCGTTGCTGGACGGGCGTGTCGGCATCAATGGCTGGAAGGTGGAAACGACGAGCCGGCCGCCGGCAGAGCTTTTTCCCCTGGCCGTCGGGCCGGCCCCCTATGACGTCACCGAAATGTCGATGTCCAGTTACCTGATGCAGGTGTCCAGGGGGCAGGGGGCCTATGTGGCGGTGCCGATATTCGTTTCCAGGACATTTCGCCACGGCGATATTTATGTTCGAACGGCCAGCGGTATCCGCGAGCCGAAAGACCTGGAAGGGCGGCTTTTGGGCGTTCCTGAATACCAGATGACTCTGGCGCTTTGGGTGCGCGGCATGCTGCAAGACGAATACGGCGTCGATGTCCGCTCCATCCACTATCGCACCGGCGGCGTCAACATAACGGGTCGCAAGGAACGCTTGTCCCTCGATTTGCCCGGAGATCTGGATGTCGAAGCAATCGCGGAAGAGGAAACGTTGAACGACTGGCTGGCGACGGGGAAACTGGACGCCATCATGGCGCCGGAACCGCCGACGTGTTTTAAGAGCGACGGCATTCGCCGCCTGTTCGAGAATCCGGAAAAGGTGGAACGGGACTATTTCGAACGCACCGGTCTTTT
>JAZFSL010000296.1:0-3028 GCA_036446135.1 Rhodospirillales bacterium
GGTCATAAGCAGACCTTTTGTGACGGCCCCTGAATGTCCGCTTTCGGGGGTAAAGCAGACATATTTTAGGGTGGGGCTTGATGTCTGCTAATAGCCATAAGCGTACATTCTGAGGTTTTCTCAAAACCACACTTTTAATACCTTATTGCGCAAAAGCTGGATGGCGACGAGGCGTGAAAAGGCCCGGCGGTCGGCTTTGCCGGTTGACCGGCGGTCCCGGCGCGTGACAAAATCTTCCCCGACGTCCTTTATATTCTGTCCAAGCGGGGAAGCTGTTGATGAGCCTCATTGATCGCCGGGTGCGTTTTTTAGGCGTCCTTATCGCCGCCACCGTTCTTAGCCTTGGCGGGGCGCAAGCGGCACCGCAAATTGTCGCCGCCGTGCCGACGGATAGCGAGGCCGAATTGGTCTGCGCCGACGCAAAGTGTTCGGCGGAATTTTCCTCCATATGCCTGCAGCGAAGCCGCGCCTCGCCGTTGACGTTGACGTCCTATGTCATCCACGGCCAGGACCGGGACGCCTTTTCCGTCACAGGACACCGCCCCGATGGCACGACGCTGAGCTTGGGCGCAGAAGTTCTCCACTTCACCAGCCTGCGCGAGCACCGGGCATTTCGGGTATCCGCGCCGGCTGTGTTGCTGGAAAGCCATGGCCTGGACCGGCTGACGGTCAGGATCGAGCGCCTGGCCATGCTGATGCCAGTGCCCGAAGAGGGTGATGCGGAACCGCAAACCGCCGCCGACATGGCCAAGGCCGCCCGGGAACTCAAAGTCACGGGCAGCTATTGGATGGACATGAACCCGGAAAACCTGGCCATGGCGCGGCTGACCAACCGCTTCATCAACCGCCTGCCGGCAGAGGGGTCGATTTCGGCGGCGGATGGCGAGGCCCTTTGGCGGCGCCAGGTCGCCACGGAACAGGGACTGAACGGGGATGCCCTGGCCTTTAACCGCTCTTACTTCGATTACTGCCGGAAAAACGCCCTCAACCCCGGCGGCTTCCCAATGAAAAGCTGCCTCGGCACCGCCCACGACTGGTTCATGAAGGACCTCAACGTCAATTACTGGAAGTCGCTTAAACCGACCAGTTGAGGGTTGGGGGGCACAAATCCTTCCGAACGAAACTTGCGCCGGACCTTAGCCACCTTGTCCTCGGTGGCGATCATCACGCGCTTGCCCAACACCGCCAGGGCCTTCTCCAAGATCGGAATTTTGGTCGAATGGGCGGGGTCGAGGGTACGGGGCGTGGATTTAAAATCCGTTTGCGACAATCTTCCGAATGTCCGCTTTCGGGGGTAAAGCGGACATATTTTAGGGTGGGGCTAGATGTCTGCTAACAGCCAAAAGCGGACATTTTACCTTCATTTCCAGTTCAGAGCCCAATCGGGAAAGGGCTTGACAGAGCCTTCGTGGGCAGAATAATATTTTATATACGTGAAAAACTATTCGATATTTCGAATAGTTAAGTTACTCAGGGTAAATTATGAAACCCAACGTCAAGACCGCGGTCCGCACACTTGAAGCGTTCGAGGCTTTTGGACGGGCTCAAAGACCACTGACGCTGAGCGAACTGGCGCATGCCATCGGTGCCCCCATCAGCAGTTGCCACGGCCTCGTCGCCACACTCAGGAACCGAGGTTATGTTTATTCGGTTGGCAATAATCGCCAAGTCTATCCAACCCGAAGGATACTGGATGTTGCTGAGGCTATAGCACGGAACGATCCCCTTCTTGAGATCACAGCGCCGGTTCTTGCGCGTCTTCGCGACGACACTGGGGAAACCGTGATCCTGGGTACGAAGGAGGACGACGCCGTGGTTTACTTGGATGTTGTCGAGGGCCTGCACACCATCCGCTATTCGGCCAAGCCGGGCGAGGTCAAACCATTGCATTCCAGCGCCATCGGCAAGGCCATACTGTCGTCCCTTGATGAGATCGGTATGGGCAAAATCCTTTCACGTGTCGCGTTGGAGAAGATCACGGATACCACCCTCACTGATGGGGATGCGCTCAAGGGTGATCTGAAGAAGGGCCGTGCAAGCGGCGTTTTCGTCACCCGAGGAGAGAATGTCACCGACGTAATGGGCATGGCTTCACTGACCATGCCATGTGGTCAGCCGTTGGCGGTTGCGTTGGCTGGGCCGATAGAACGCATGAACCGGTCATTCGATGCCCATGCCAAACTTCTCCAGCAAGCCGCTCGGGAACTGAGCGGGCTCGGAGCGGACTGATGGCAACTCTGAACACAGACACCATCGATGGCATCATCACGGTTACCATAGACCGGCCCGAAAAACGCAACGCGCTCAGCCGTGAGGTGTTAGCCGAGTTGGCCGAGACGTTTACCGATGCCGCCGGGGACGATAGCCTCAAAGCTGTCGTCCTCACCGGCGCTGGTGACAAGTGCTTTGCCGCCGGTGGTGATCTAAAAGATCTTTCAAGTGTTAGAACCCTGGATGGCGCAACAGGTATGGCAAACGACGCCAAGCAGGCGTTCGAAACTATTCGCCGCTTTCCAGTACCGGTTATCGCCGCACTTAACGGTGATGCACTCGGCGGTGGCGCAGAGCTTGCCGTCGCCTGCGATTTCCGACTTTTTGCCCATCACGCCCGCATCGGCTTCGTGCAAGGGCGATTGAATATTTCTACCGCCTGGGGCGGTGGCATTGATCTTATGCGCCTTGTTGGTCCGGCGGTCGGGCTCCGATTGCTGAGCCGCGGCGAGTTGTTGACCGGAGCGGACGCCGCAGGCATCGGCCTCGGCGACGCCACCGCATCCCCGGATCAGTCATTGGATGATCTGCTGACGAATTTTCTTAAACCCCTGAGGACGCAGGCACCCCAAGCGCTACGCGCCTTCAAGGCGGTAGCAATGGCGGCACGCTTTGGCGAGTCCCGCGCGGATATGTTGAGGCTTGAAACTGAGACTTTCAGTAAAACCTGGGTCCACGACGATCATTGGGTGGCGGCTGACGCGATCCTTGGTAGTCGAAAGTAAGGGAGGATGCCATGAATACTCCGGCTCCCAGC
>JAZFSL010000297.1:0-2034 GCA_036446135.1 Rhodospirillales bacterium
TGCGCCGCGGTCCCGGCGATTGGGGGCGCTGGGACTTCAAAGGCAAGGAGTTGACCGGACGCACCATCGGCATCATCGGCCTGGGCAACGTCGGGCGCCGGGTGTCGGCTTTAGGCGCCGTCTTTGGCATGAAGGTCATCGCCTATGATCCCTATATCACGGACGATGATTTCAAGGATCGCGGCGCAGAAAAAGTTGGCTTCGAAGATATTTTCACGCAATCCGATTTTGTATCCGTCAACTGTCCGCTGTCGGAAAAAACCGCGAACATGATAGGCGACGGTGAATACGGATTAATGAAATCCACGGCCTATTTCATCACCACGGCCAGGGGCGGCATCCACGACGAAGAGGCGTTGGCCGTAGCCCTGGGTGCAGGAAAGATCGCCGGTGCCGGGCTTGATGTTTTTGACCCCGAACCGCCGTCTGCCGCCCATCCGTTAATGGCATTTGATAATGTAATTATGAGCCCACATGTGGCGGGCATCACAGACGAATGTATGTACAATATGTCAGAATACGCAGCGAAGCAGTGGATAACGATTTTTCAAGGCCAGCGCCCGCCGCGTCTTATTAACCCGGATGCCTGGCCACGTTACCGGGAACGGTTTGAGCAGATTATGGGCGCTCCCGCCGAAGACTAATATCAAAACCGCTAGAAGACTGAGGACGGCAATCAGCTGGACGTCGTCGTCAATGATCTTTCCGGTGGCGGCGCCGGGCTTCTTAGCGAAACCCTGTTTGACAATGATTCCTTCGTCGAACTTCACCTCAATGGCATGGCCCCCATTTCCGGCCGGGTGGCGCGGAAATTTGTCGAGGGTATGGGCGTCGAATTCGGTCTCAAAGACCAGGAAAAAGAAAAAATGGAAGAAGAAGTCAAAAATTTCCACCTTGCCGTGACGCGCGGGCAGATTTAAAGGGCTGGTCTAGCCCTCGATGGGAGCAGCCGCGCCCCCTTGGCGGCGAAACTTATGTCGGGTGGGGAAAGTAGTTTTTATGGCCGCGAATTCCTGTGGATGGGGCGGTTTATCGGGACTGGACAGTTCTTTACCCGCGACAGCGTCTTCAATTTTTTCAATCCGTTCGATGGTGCCGGGATGGGTGGAAAACAGGGACGTGGTCCCCTCGGTGTCGGGCGGCGTAATCTGAAGCAAGGTCTTATAGAAATTGGCCGCTTTGGCCGGGTCGTGTCCGGTTTGCTCGAATATTTTCAGGATGTGCTGATCTGCTTCATCCTCGGAACCTCGGGAATAGCCGGTCAGCAGCATTTCCGAAAGTGGGGCTTCCAAATGATCGATTATCGTATTAGACAATGAGGTGTCCGCTCCGCTGAGCTGACTCGCTAATGCTGCCTTGCCCAGGGACGAGAAGCCGTCCTTAAAGTGTTCGGTTTTCATCTGGCCCATGCCATGGGAAAGCTCCGCGTGGCCGATTTCGTGACTAATAACGGCGGCGAGTTCGGACTCATCCGCTGCATATCTGAGAAGCCCTTTGTTTAAGGCGATTTTCCCCCCGGGCAGAACCCAGGCATTAACCGTATTATCATTGAGGACCGTGATCTCCCACGGCAGGCTCGGGCGCTCCGTCGTTTTCAATAGATCTTCGGCGAAACGCTGTATGGAGCTTTGAACCTTACGATTCGGATAAGCCCCACCATTGCGGTCTATCATCTTTCCATAAAGCTTGTTGCCGATATTAATTTCGTCTTCTTCGTCAAGTGAAAAGCCTTCGAACAGAGACTTTGCACCTTCAAATATCTTGCCAAGATCAATAGTTGTTCCTGAATTGCCTTTATTTGAACTGCCGCCGAAGCTGAAACTGAATTGGGCCAAGGCCGGACCTGCAAACGCCGCGGTCGCGGCGACGGCCAAACCGGAAACCACGCGCCGGCGAGTGCTGTCCAAAATTGATTTCCGTGATTTGAGACGATAATTCATAAGGTGCTGACACCCGATATTGTTGCTTGAGGAAGATTTTGAGGTCATCCAAGAGTTGTTTTGGTGAGCCTTCGTTAAATCTCCATCCACACTC
>JAZFSL010000298.1:0-3088 GCA_036446135.1 Rhodospirillales bacterium
GTAGGAGGATGCGCATTTTGCTAACATTGTCGGTAACTGTTAGTAGCCAGCTAGGAAGCCCTAGTTTAGCATCAATCATAGCCGGTTTATTTGTTTAGGCATCTGATGAGCGTGTGAGCAAAGGAGATCAAGGATGGCAATCAAGGACCTTCTGGTACACGTGGACAATTCCAAATCCTCGCCGTTGCGTCTTAAAACGGCTATTAATTTGACCAATGCTTGGAACGCCAAACTGACGGGTATCTATGTTTTATCCGAGCCTTACATGCCGTCCTACATCGGTATACAGATTAACTCCGAAATTCTGGAAGCCCAGACTGAAAAAATGAAAAGTAGTTGTAAGGAAGCACAAGTCGCTTTTCGTGACGCCACTAATGCCTCCGGTGTAAACGCCGAATGGCGGGTTGTCGAAGATTCCACGGCTGAAGGGCTAGCTATTCAGTCACGCTATTTCGATTTGGCCATAGTCGGGCAAACCAACCCGGAAGAAAATAGAATTATCGACGGCCGCGAAATGCCGGACTGCCTGATCCTTACCTCGGGACTGCCGGTTCTTGTCATTCCTTATGTCGGTGAGTTTGATACCATTGGCAAAAATATCATGATCGCCTGGGATGCCGGGCAACAGGCCGGTCGGGCTGTCCATGATGCCCTCCCCCTTCTAAGGGGGGCCGAAAAGGTTACCGTCATGGTGGTCAATCCTAAAGGTGGGCCCGAGGGCACCGGTGATCTGCCGGGAGCCGATATCGCCCTGCATTTATCCCGACATGGCGTCGTCGCCGAAGCTGATCACATATTGTCTGACCTGGACCCCGGCGATGTGTTGCTGAATCATGTTGCCGACAAAGGCATCGATTTGATCGTTATGGGGGCCTACGGTCATGCTCGGTGGGCCGAATTAGTCTTGGGAGGTGTTACCAAACACATTCTACAGCACATGACGGTGCCGGTGCTGATGGCGCATTGAGGAGCGGGAAAGGCCCAATGGTTAATTTATAAATCTATCATGACCCCATCAATTTGACATGAATACTGACGCTCTCCAACGTGATCTTTTGCCAATGTCAGCCTGCGAAATTGTCAGGCTGTTAGCCTGTGGCGAAATATCGCCCGTGGAACTAGTCGAGATAAGCCGGCAGCGAATCGAACTAATTGATCCTGTACTTAACGCCCTGCCGACGACTTGCTTCGAGAGGGCTCTTGATCAGGCAAAGCGCATTCAAGACGGAACAATTTCAGATGATGGGTCACGTTCCTGGCTAGGCGGCCTGCCCATCGCAATCAAGGACCTCAATGACGTTGCCGGCGTGCGTACGACCTATGGTTCGAATGTATTCTCCGATCATGTGCCGGAACTCTCTGACTACACGGTCGAAAGGTTGGAATCAAACGGCGCCGTCATTATGGCTAAGTCGAACACGCCGGAATTTGGAGCCGGTGCGGCCACCTTCAACGACGTCTTTGGCATAACATGCAATCCCTGGGATGTTGAAAAGAATCCAGGCGGATCGTCCGGCGGGTCGGCCGTCGCCGTGGCTAGCGGTCAGGTTTGGGGTGCACAAGGTTCTGATTTGGGGGGCAGTTTGAGAATTCCCGCTAGCTTTTGTGGCGTTGTGGGTTTTAGGCCGACGCCGGGAATTGTACCGCGAGGACCAACCTCGCAACCGTTTTCGCCTTTATGGGTGGATGGCCCGATTGCCCGGAATGTCGCTGACTGTGCCCTTTTATTGGATGCTATGTCGGGTCGAGACAGCCGTGATCCGATGTCCCGGCCAAGACCAGTGGACAGTTTCTCGGAAACTGTCAAGAAAGAGCCCCCATCAGGCCTGAAAATCGCCTATTCCCGTAATCTTGGCATCACCCCCGTGGATCCCGCTGTTGATACCGTTTTTTCGGCCGTTATCAACCGCCTTGGTGAAGTCGCTGACGAGGTCGAAGAGGCTCATCCGGATATAAGGAATGTGCCCAAAGCTTTTCAAACCTTGCGGGCAGCGTGGTTGGCAGCGGATATGGCGGATTTGTTGGAAGACCATGAAAAAACGTTAAAACCCGAACTCGTCTGGAATATTCGGCAAGGAATGAGGCTTTCAGTCGACGAGATCGGACGCGCCACGGTCGAACAAGGCCGCTCGTATAGAGAATTCCTGGATTTCTTTGAAACTTACGATCTATTGGTTACACCGGCCACGGTTGTTCCACCCTTCGAAAAGAACTGCCGGTATCCGGAAGAGGTCAACGGCCAGACGTTGGAAACGTATTTCGATTGGTGTGCGATCACCTACAGCATTTCATTGGCTGCCTGCCCGGCAATTTCCATCCTGGCGGGTTTTACGGAGGAAGGACTGCCGGTCGGGCTGCAGATTATCGCGGCCCCGTTCCGTGATGCGGATCTTCTAGGCGCTGCCGCCCAGGTGGAGGAATTACTGGGCCTTCACGGCAAACTACCCATCGACCCCGTTTAAATATCCGATCACTTCGATGCCGCCATCCCATGCCAGATTACCGGCAACCCAAACGATGACGGCGAGGCCAATATATCCAACCCAGTGGTGTTTGTTTAGAAGCCGCGCTATCAAGGTCGCGCCCACGGCCATCAAGGCGATTGAAAGCACCAAGCCGAAGATCAGCATTCCAAGGTTATCGCGGGCGACGCCGGCGACGGCCAATACATTGTCCAGAGACATCGTCAAATCGGCGATGAGGATCGTCACCATGGCCCTCAAGAAACGCCGGGACGTGACTTTCGCCTCTTCGGCATTTTCCGGCGCGGCCAGGTCTTTACCGTTATCACGGAGTTGTTCTGGCGTGAGATCGACGCCTTTGAACAAATCCAGCCACAATTGGTAGCAGACGTAAAATAGTAGGCAGCCGCCGATCAGCTTTAGACCAGGAATGTCCAAAAGGTAATAAGTTAAGGCCGCGAGCGGAATGCGAAAAAGTATGGCCGCGGCAATTCCATACGCGATTGCCTTGTTTCTAAGTTCAAGGGGAAGTGAAGCGGCAGCCATTCCGATGACAATGGCATTGTCACCGGAAAGCACGATATCGACGAGGATAACCATGGAGAACATCGCCGGATCGAATTGTA
>JAZFSL010000299.1:0-2091 GCA_036446135.1 Rhodospirillales bacterium
CGGCTACCGCTTCCTCGCCAACAACGGCCGGGATGCGCACCAGGAAGTGCCGCACTTTCACGTTCACATTTTTGCCGGGCGCGATCTCGGCGGCATGATTAAGCGCCCTTAGGAACCCCGAGGCAGCCGGTTCGCGCCTTTTTGCCGCGTCCTCCTCACGCCACGCGGCTTCGTTGGCATAGCTTTGAAGATAACGCCCGCCAGATAGGCGCGGCGCTTCACAAGCCCGGTAGTAACAAAGCTGTTCATGCCGTATGTGTATGAAATAGTGAGAAAAGTTTTTAGGGGGATTTAGGTGCGTTTGCTACCTAACACCGGTGTTTTATCGAGACTACTTAAATCTTCGCCTCGATCACATCCCAGATGTCGGATTCCAGACACACATCGTCAAAGCGATTTATTTCCTGCAGGCCTGTGGGTGAGGTGACGTTGATTTCGGTCAGGTAGTCGCCGATGACGTCGATGCCGACAAATATAAGCCCGCGGGCCTTTAGGTCAGGCCCGATGGCGGCGCAGATTTCTTTTTCACGGGCATTAAGATCGGCGCGTTTTGCCACGCCGCCGACATGCATGTTGGAGCGCGCCTCGCCTTCGGCCGGCACGCGGTTGATGGCTCCAACGGGCTCACCATCAATGAGGATGATGCGCTTGTCGCCCTTGCGCACTTCCGGCAAATATTTTTGCGCAATCACCGGCTCGCGGTAAAATTCCGTAAACATCTCTAGCAAGGCATTGAAGTTTTCGTCACCCGGCGTTACGTGAAAAACCCCGGCGCCGCCGTTGCCGTAGAGCGGCTTTAAAATAATATCCTTGTGCTCTTCCCTGAAGGCGATGATGCGGTCTCGGTCCGACGCGATCATTGTCGGCGGCATGAGGTCGGGAAAGCGGGCGATAAAAAGTTTTTCCGGTGCGTTTCTGACTTCTTCGGGGTCGTTGACGACCAGGGTTTTCGGGTGGATGTGATCAAGCAGGTGCGTCGTCGTGATGTAGCCCATGTCAAAGGGCGGGTCCTGGCGCAGCAGAACGACATCCATATCGGCAAGGTCGAGCGTGCCTTGGTGGCCGAAGCTAAAGTGATTACCCAATTCCTGCCGCACTTCCAGCGGCTCGGCCAAGGCCAGCACCCGGCCGTCGACAAAGGCCAGTTGTTCGGGCAGGTAGTGATACACCTGATGGCCGCGACGCTGCGCCTCCAGCGCCAGCACGAAGGTGCTGTCGCCGTCTATGTCGATAGACTCGATGTGGTCCATCTGAATGGCCACTGACAAAGACATGCTGTTTCCTTTGGTTGTGTCGCGTGGGCTTTAATTTAGCCGGGCGCGCAGATCCTGCAATAGCAAGGATGTATTGTAGCGTTTATCTTCGCCACCGCTACGCCGGAGATATTCCTCCAACGCATCGATGGCCTCTTCGACGCGATCAAGGCGGACAAAGAGCCCCCCCGCTTCGCGCCAAAGATCGGCTGTTTCGGGCGCAAACAGCAACATCGCACGCAGCGTTTCCAGTGCGTCTTCCAATTGCCCGGCGCGCAGTTGCCTGGATTTTATATTGTTTTGCAGCCGTAACAGGATTTCCCGGTTGCCCATGGCGCAGTAATTCTCGGGCCTGAGCTCGACATGGTTGCCTTCGTTTTGCTTGAAAATATCGCGCATGGCCCAGGGCTCCAGAACCGCTCCGCCGCCGAAAGGATCGACAATCCGCCGTTCGCCGTCGCCTTCCAGGCGAATTAAAAAGCGGCCCGGAAAATTCAACCCCGAGACGGCCCAGCCAAGCGTCCGGGCCGTCGAAATAAATAAAATGCCGAGGGCAACGGGAAGGCCGGAACGGCTGTCGATGACACGCATCAGGTTGGCTGCTTCGAGATCGTCGAAAACCTCGTCCGTGCCGCCGTACCCGTGGCGCCGAACCAGCACCTGGCCCAGGGCTTCAATACGAAGGTCGAGCACTAGTGATGCCTTTGTATACCCGACATAGGCCTGAACCTCGGAGCTCAGTTTTTCGAGATGCCGGTGATAGGCCGCAAGCGCGACCCCGGGCCGCTCGGCCGAGGCCAGCACCAGGGCGCTTGCGGCAAGATCGATATCCTCATCG
>JAZFSL010000300.1:0-3568 GCA_036446135.1 Rhodospirillales bacterium
GCGGCGGCTGAACGCCCGGATCTTCCGATTTGGGCCTTCTGATATCGACCATAATGTTCATTTCCACGCATCCTTACCTAAATATGTCTTGGTTCCCGCACCATATTCGATGGACAGGCTTTGCAACGTGCACACACCGGCCGCCTGGCAACGGCACATCAGGCACCTGCCGGCCTCTTCCAATGCTTCTTCCTCAGAAAAGCCGACTTCGACCTCTTTGAAGGCTTCGTCATTGTCCACATCGCCGCCGTGCCCGGAATTTGCGAACGCCTCAAGGCGACCATCTGCATCAAGCACCGGCATTTGGTTTAAATCCGCCGCCGAAACGGCTTTGGCGCCGATGTCGAAAAACTCGGGCTTGTGCTGGAAGATGGCGGCGGCAATTCCAGCCTCGTCGGCGCCGTTCAGGTAGGCATTGATGGCGAAGGCGCCGAGACGGCCGGCGCCGACGCCTTCGACGACGGTGGCGGCACCGGTGACGCAATCGCCGCCGGAAAAAACGCCGTCCAAGTTGGTCATCATCGTTGACGGATCAACCTCGATGGTACCCCACCTTTTATCTAGGCCAAGGTCGCCTTCATTGAGGGCGGCGACGTCGACGTCCTGTCCAATGGCCATGAGGATAGTGTCGGCGGCGGTATAATATTCCGAACCCTCAATAGGGACCGGACGGCGGCGGCCGCTGTCGTCAGGTTCGCCGAGTTCCATACGCTGCGAGGTTATGCCGACAACGCGGCCATCCTCGACCTCTATGGATACGGGCGCCGTCAGGATGTCGAGCGTGATACCCTCGACATCGCACTCGTGTATTTCGTGGGCGGCCGCAGACATCTCCTTGCGCGAACGCCGGTACATCATCGTAACATCGGACGCCCCGACCCGGCGCGCCGTGCGCACCGCATCCGCCGCCGTGAAGCCGCCGCCGATGACGATGACACGGTCGCCGATTTCGACGGTTTCGTCCCAGTTGACGTCGGCGAGAAACTTGATCGCCGACATAACGCCCTCTGCGTCGTCGCCGGGAAGACCCGCCGGTTTGGCGGCCATGGCGCCGATGGACAGGTAAACGGCGTCGAAACCCTGATCCTTAAGCGAATCGATCTGATAGTGGCGGCCCATCACCTGGTTGGTCTTCAACTCGACGCCGAGCGACAGGATGTCGTTGATTTCCTGGTCAAGGACACTGTTGGGCAGGCGATAGGGCGGAATGCCGAAGCGCAACATGCCGCCGGCCTTCTTTTCCGCTTCCAGCAGCGTCACCTTGTGGCCGTCAAGCGCCAGGTAGTAGGCCGTGGACAGGCCCGTCGGACCGGCCCCGACGACGGCGACGCGTTTACCGGTGGGGGGTTTCGGCTCGGGCTGTGTCGGCAATCCTGCCTCGGCGGCCTTATCGGCGGCGAAGCGTTTCAAGGCACAGATGGCGACCGGTTTTTCATCGATTTGAATGCGCCGGCACGGATCTTCGCAAGGCCTCGGGCAGACGCGCCCAAGGACGCCCGGCAGCGGCAGCATCTCCTTGATGAGCGCCGTCGAGCCGGCATAATCTTTCTGCAAGATGAGGTCGATATAGCCGGCAATGTCGATGCCGGCGGGGCAAGCCGCCGTGCAAGGCGGTTGGCAATAGGCATTGTGATCGGCGAGATAGGTATTGAGCCTGTCCTTGCGCATCCCCTTCAATTCAGCATTTTCGGTCTCGACCTTCATGCCGGCTTCGGCCACGGTCATGCAGGCTTTGACAAGGCCTGTCTGGCCGTCAAGGGCGACATTGCACAATTCGCAATCGCCGGTGGGGGCCATTCGAGGATCGGCGCACATGGCAGGAATTTCGATGCCCACACGCCGCGCCGCCGCCAGGATGGTCTCGCCTGGCATCGCTTCAACCGACTTGCCGTCGATCTCCAGCCGACACGGCTCAAGGCTTGCCGCGGTTTCAAAATTCATTCTGCAATTCCTTGACTTTTATGCCTACTAAGGGAGGCGTTTTTGTTCATTTCCTTCATATAATGCACTTGAATCGCTCCGACAACCAACTCCAGCCAGTGTTTTAAGAAAAACGCCCCCTTCTGTAGCCTATGGCGACAAAATGGCAAGCAAATTGGCTGTCCCGGGATATCAAGACTGGGTGATTAGGGTGATGAGACGTGGGGATATTCTTCGTTCTTATCCTTTTGGCACCCAGAGCTTAGTGGGATCGACATCGTACCAGATTTTCTGGTTATGGATTTTGCCAAGAAGTTCCGTGATTTCCGATAAGCCTTGCTTGGGGCTATTCAACTCCTTTCCATTCTTCTGTTTTGCTGATTTAAAATATCAATCTGAGGGCCGAGGCGCAATCTCTCTTTTTTGGCAGCAGGTTACAACCTGGCTGCGATGTTGAGGATGCCATCACGTTGGCAAAGTTCGGCAATGTAATCTATAAAAAACGGATTGTTGATCGTTCGTCGGCCTTACTTGGCCATAATGCCGCCCGGCATTATGGCGCAAGAGTATGGTGCCGGGGGGCGTTTGGCCTTTTAATGTACCCTATGCGCCGCCGCAGACCCCAGCCGCTTCTCGTGCTCGCCTTTGTCATGCTCATGGGCGTGCTGATGTATATTCAAAAACTCCCGACCCGGGAACCCGTGCTCGGGCTGAAAATGGCTTCGGGACGGCTCTCGGTCTATTACATCGAGCACCCGCCGGGACCGGGCTGGAGCGTGCGTAGCATCGCCATCCAGGGCCAGGCGGTGTGGGTGGATTTCGGCCTTCCCAAGGAACCCGCAGGAACGATAAAAGACGCGCTTCGCGCCCGATGCCCAATCAACACCGATGCCGCTTGGAGCGTACTTTTGAAAACCCAGGATATTGAGGTCAGGGGCTTGGCTAACGATGGCAAGATCATCGCCGCGATCAGTTGCCGGGCGCTTCAAAATGGCCCCATAATGTCGGGAAAGTAGCGACAAAAAAGGAACCGCCATGCGAATGCAGCTTTGTACCTGGCCCGAGGTTGAGGGGTATTTAAAAAAATCTTCCGGCATCATCATGCCGATCGGCTCCACCGAACAGCACGGGCCGACCGGCTTTATCGGCACCGATGCGCTGTGCCCGGAACTGATTGCGGACGGCATTGCCGAAAACAATGGCGTCATGATCGCGCCGACTATCAATGTCGGCATGGCCCAGCATCATCTTGGTTTTCCAGGCTCGATGGCGCTAAGACCGACGACGCTGATTGCGGTCATCGTCGATTGCGTTAATTCGCTGGCCCGGCACGGGTTCGAGCGCTTTTTCTTCATCAACGGGCACGGCGGCAATACCCCGACCATGCAGGCGGCTTTTTCCGAGATCTATGCGACCAGGAGTTTTCATGCTGATGGCGCAGACCTTCCCTCCGTGCGCTGCGACTTCGCCAACTGGTGGAAGATAAAAAGCGTCAAGAAACTTGCCGATGAACTGTTTGGCGATGGCGAGGGCTTTCACGCCACGCCGTCCGAGGTGGCGCTGACGTATTACGGCTATCCCGAAGACGGTGCACGGGTCCACCAGGAGATTCTGGAGCCCCGTTTAGCGCCGGTAGGGCCGATCTATG
>JAZFSL010000301.1:0-4810 GCA_036446135.1 Rhodospirillales bacterium
GCCGGGCCGGACACCTGGTCCAGCGTCAGTTGCAGACTTTCCCCACCGGGCATAATTTTGACGACATCCCCCAATTCCCGTCTTTCGCTGCGCCGTCGTTCGGGTGCCGGTTGGGGTTTGGAGGAAGGAGAGGGTGCATCGCCTTCATCGGCTAGGTCGTGGTCGATCATGGAAACGATGTCGACCATTTTGACGCCGCGCCTCTTCAATTCAGCAACCTGTTGGATGATGCGAATGGCCGACTCAGGGAAATAACCGATGCGCGGTGCCCGGCCGGCGCCCGGCTCAGCCTTTTTGACCACTGGCTTCGGCAATATTCCGAATTGAACGTAGTTGTTGAGTGTGGCGCGGGAAATTCCGACCCGCTTCATCAACTGCCTGCTTGTCAGCATGTCTCTCCCCCAACACGTTAACAAATTATTTAGACAGTTTAATTTAATATTAACGAGATGTCAATCTGTCTAATATTATATGCATATATACACTTTATCTATTTGTTTTAATTACTTTTATAAATGGACAGTATGATTAACGCTGATACATCCTTTCCCTTACTTGCCCCCTAAGAGTATAATTACATTAAGAGTCTAATTTAAGAGTCCAAACATCCTACCCAGGACGGCCTATTGCGCCCTCAGGGGAAACCTTCCTAAGCTGCCCCATGCTCGCAATCATCACCCCATTCCCAGAAGGCTTTGGCGCTGAAATTTCAGGCATTGATCTGTCACTGCCTCTTGACGATGACGACCGCAAAACCGTCTATGGGGCATTTCTCGATCACCACTTGATCGTTTTTCACGACCAAACCCTGAGCGCCGAAAAGACCGTCACCGCCGCAAGGATTTTCGGCGATGAAATGGAACCGCACCTGTTCAAGCAATTCCATCATCCGCAGACACCGTTGCTGATGGTGTTGTCAAACCGGACTGAAGGGGCGGGCAAACCAAAAGGTATGGCCGATGCCGGCACATTTTGGCATTCGGACGTGTCTTACAAGCCGACCCCGGCAAAGGCGACGATGCTTTACGCGCTGGAAGTACCCGACGTTGGCGGCGATACGCTATTTTGCAACCTGACGACCGCTTACGAGGCGCTGGCCGATGATATGAAAACCCGTCTCGACGGGTTGACAGCGCTGCATGATTATAACCACGTGCCGCGCGACATCTTTCCCACCCTGAAAGTTACGCCACCGCCCCCGTGTCCGCAGCCGGTTGTTCGCACCCACCCGGAAACCGGACGCAAGGCCATTTACATCAATCCCGGCTATACCACCCAGATCGAAGGCATGTCGGAAGATGAAAGCGCAAGCCTGCTGCGGGAAATCTTCGATCACTGCCTGCGGGACCGATTTCGAATGACGTATCAATGGAAAGCCGGTGACGTCGTTGCCTGGGACAACGCCGCCCTGATGCATTCCGCCACCACCAAGACATTAGCCCCATCCAGGCACCGCACCCTCTGGCGCGCCACGATCTCGGGCGGCGCAGCGTTTTAGACAGCTATCGCCGTTGATATTGGGCCGCACCAAACAGATTTTTGCGCGCCTCTGAATCTTTTTCCCAGCCCGGTTTGCGTTTATCGGCCAAGATCTTGAGCGCCCGTTCCACTGCCGGGCGTTCGTTAATGGCGTTGAACCAGCGTTTGAAGTTTGGAAAATCATCAATACGTTGGCCCTGGCGTTCGTAAGAACGGGTCCAGGGGAAGGCCGCGATATCGGCGATGGAATATTCCCCGGCCAGATATTCAGATTCTCCCAGGCGCCGGTCGAGGACGCCGTACAGCCGCCCGGCCTCGTTGGTATAGCGATCGACGGCGTAGCTCAGGTCCATGCCGTCGGGCGCATACTGGCGGAAATGATGCGCCTGCCCGAACATCGGCCCGATACCGCCCATCTGGAACATCAGCCACTGAATGACCAGATATCGATTCTGAGTCTCTTGCGGCATGAATTTCCCTGTTTTTTCAGCTAGATACATTAAAATAGCCCCTGATTCAAAAAGCGAGTAGGAGCCGCCATCGGGCCCATCAGGATCAACCATGGCCGGCATCTTGTTATTTGGGCTGATTTTCAGGTAATCGGCATCAAACTGATCGCCCTTGTTGATATTGATCGGAATGACCTTGTACTCAAGGCCCGTTTCTTCGAGCATGATGTGAACTTTGTGACCATTGGGCGTCGGCCAAGTGTACAGGTCGATCATATTCTTTTCCTTTTTAAGAGGGCTTTTTCGGGGGCGATAAATGACCGGGAGATCATCTCATGGATAAATCATTATTGCATCTTGTCTTCGGCGGCGAAGTCACCGACCCGCAAGGCACCGACTTCGTCGATATAGACAATCTTGAAGTCGTCGGCTTCTTTCCCAATCATCAGGCGGCCTTGCAGGCTTGGCGCGGCGCCAGCCAGGCGCGTGTCGATGAAGCCAATATCAAGTTTGTCATCGTCCACCTGCACCGATTGCTTGATCCCGATCACCCGCAGAAATTCCATGAACGGGAGAACGAATCCTGAGCGCAAATAATTCATGCATCACATTTAAATAACAATGCAATCATTTGATATCAAAATACAATGTACGCAAGAATAGTGACGTCAGGACGTATCGCCACCGTGCGCGCCGTCATCCCCGCCGGGTTCGCCGATAATTTTCTGAGATTGCTTGCGCTGCTGAACTTCGGCTTCCGGAATTGGCTCGGACATTTCCCGCTCGCGCAACTTGCGGTCACAGTATTTTTGAAAATCGATAATTTTAGCAGTCATAAAAGGTCATCTCTGCCCAATCTCCAATTATCACGTTATCGGAACTATTGCAGAGATGAAAGCGGCAATATTTTCAATTTTCCAAAATTGCAGCAAGCAGATCGCTATAACTTTCAACCACCGGGAAATGCGGAAACTCTTCAATCACATTATCCGGGGGACAGAAAAGAATCCCCTTGTCTGCCTCGCCCAACATATTAGTATCATTATAGGAATCACCCGCAGCCGTGACCCTAAAATTAAGTGATTTGAAGCACTTTACGGCCTCGCGCTTGTGATCATTCATGCGCAATTTATAGCCGGTGACGACCCCATCGGCGTCCGTTTCCAGGCGGTGACAAAAAAGCGTCGGCCGCCCCAATTGTCGCATCAAGGGCATGGCGAACTCATAAAACGTGTCCGAAAGTATGACAACCTGATGCGATTCGCGGATGGTATCGAGAAATTCCCGCGCCCCTTCCAGCGGTCCGATCTCATCGATCGTTTGCTGAATTTCGTTTAGACCAAGACCGTTTTCATGAAGAATTTCGAGACGCTGGCGCATCAATTCGTCGTAATCGGGAATATCCCGGGTGGTGGCTTTTAACTCTTTAATTCCAGTAACTTCGGAGAACTCGATCCAGATTTCTGGAACCAGAACACCCTCAAGATCCAGGCAGGCGATTTCCACACTTTATTCCTTAGAAAAATTTCCTCAGAAATAAGGTATAGCAAGCCCCCGGCACGCCCTGCAATCGGCAATCTCTATGGCGAAAGGCGCTTACGGATATCATCGAACACGGCTTCGAACATTTCAACCGTCAGTCTGCGGGTGTTGGTGTTGTAGCGCGAGCAATGATAGCTGTCCGCCAAGACCAGCCCGCCAGGGAGCTCATGAAATTGCCGGTGGCCGAATTTATGATTGCTTTTTCTTTCTCCCAACGCCGCCAACACCGCCCCATGGGCGAGGGTGCCCAGGGCCAGGATCACTTTAAGATTTCGAAGCGAGCGGATTTCATTGGTGAGAAACCCACGGCATGCGGCGATTTCCGCCCCGACGGGCTTGTTTTGCGGCGGTACGCAACGCACCGCATTTGTTATCCGGCAATCGACCAGTTCCAGCCCATCATCGAACCGCGCGCCGTATATTCCCGTGGCGAAGGCAAATTTCAACAACGTCGCATAGAGCAAATCACCGGCGTAATCTCCGGTAAAGGGCCGACCGGTCAAATTGGCGCCTTTCAATCCCGGCGCCAGCCCGACGATCAGCAAGCTGGGGGGAGTGGAAGGGGCGGGGGCAAACGACGGCACCGGCGCGTTGTGCCAGTCCGGGTTAGCTGCCCTGTTAGCGTTGCGAAATTCTACCAGACGCGGGCAATCCGGGCAGTCACGCCCAGGCCCGACCGGATTAGAGGAGCTACCCACCTTTGCGGCGCGGAATTCAGGCGATTTCCCTATGCGGATCATCGATAACGGGAGGTTCTTCCATCGTGGCAATGACTGGCGTTTCCGACATCCGTTGGATATCGGCCTTGATGTCCTTTAATTCAATGAATTCATCGGCCTGACGGCGAAGTTCGTCGGCAATCATCGGCGATTGCGAGCGCATGGTACTGACCACGGTGACCCGCAAACCCTTCTTCTGGATCGCTTCCACCAGGCTACGAAAATCACCGTCGCCGGAAAAAATCACCGCGTGGTCAATGCTGGAAGCCATTTCCATGACATCGACGGCGAGTTCTATATCCATGTTGCCCTTGATCTTGCGGCGCCCGGCTGAATCGACAAATTCCTTGGCCGGCTTGGTGATCATGGTATAGCCGTTGTAATCTAGCCAATCGACCAGCGGTCGGATCGGGGAATATTCCTGATCTTCCAGCAGGGCGGTGTAATAAAAGGCCCGGATCAAACGGCCCTCGACGGCAAACAACTTCAGAAGACGTTTGTAATCGATATCAAATTCAAGCCCCTTCGCCGCCGCGTAAAGGTTTGATCCGTCAATGAAAAGCGCAATGCGCTCTTGAGGATAAAATTTCATAAGCTAAAGTCCTTTCAATAATATTCCGC
>JAZFSL010000302.1:0-2207 GCA_036446135.1 Rhodospirillales bacterium
TCCGCGTCTGGCTGCCCGCGCCATAGACATTGAGCGGCTGGCCGCCTTTGATGCGGTTGGCGAAGTTGGGCATCACCCGATAATCGGTTTCCTGCATGCCCGGCCCGAAAACATTGAAAGGCCGGATGGTGTTGGTGGCGACCCCATGGTTTTCGTGAAAAATATAACAAAGGGTTTCGCCGACGCGCTTGCTTTCATCGTAACATGCGCGCGGCCCCTGGGCGGCGACATTACCTCTATAGCTTTCCGACGTCGGCACGTGCTTGGCGTCGGGGTCACCATAAATTTCGCTGGATGAAAAAAACGCGAAGCGGGCGTCATTGCGTTCTGCCAGCTCCAACATGTTGCGGGTGCCGGTGATGGCAACCTCCAACGTTTCCAGCGGGTACTTGCGGTAATAATAGGGGCTGGCGATACCGGCGGCATGGATGATGAAATCAACCTTATCGTTTTGGTCAAGCGGCTGAATGACGTCGTGCTCGATAAAGGTAACATTGGGCCGTTCCGCTACTTTTGCGCCTTCTTCACCCGCCGTGATCAGGTTATCGAGGACGATCACGCGGCAGGGGTCAGTCAGGACTTGCTCGTTCAGCCGCACGAATACTTCGGTAAAGTAGCGTCCCAGAAAGCCGCGCCCGCCGGTCAACATGACGGTCTTGCCAGCGAAGGCCTGGGCCTCGTCGCCGAGCATGGCGGCAATTTCTTCAATGTCGGAGGAAAGCAGAAAACTTGTCATCGGTCAGGTAATCTCCAGCTCGGGAAGCGGCACAATAAAGCGTCCGCCCGCGTCTTGAAAGGCCTGGTGGTTTTCCATAATGGGCCTGGCAAAATTCCAGGCCAGTATGAGGGCGTAATCGGGCTTGCGGTCGTAAAGGGTAGTGGCCGGAAAAACGGGAATATGGTGGCCGGGGGTGAAAAGATTTTGTTTGAGCGGGCTGTCATCGACGATGAAATCAATGGTCTCGGGGCCTAATCCAAAATGATGCATCAAGGTCGTCGCCTTGGCCGGGGCGCCGAACCCGGCGATGGACTTTCCCTCCGCCTTGATGCTGGCGGTCAGTTTTTGCAGTTCAGCCCCGAGCGCGTCGATGTTCCGACCGAATTCAACAAACGTGTCGGCCCGGTACAGGCCTGAGTTCTCTTCGGCAGCGATCAGTTCGGCGACGGAAGCGTCGGTATCGTGGTGGCCGGAAAGACCGGCAAATCCCCGGATAGACCCGCCGTGGCTGTCGACACGATCGGCTGAAAAAAGCGTCATGCCATTGTCTTCGAAAAACCGCTTCAGGGGGCCGAGCGAATGATAGGCAAGATGTTCGTGATAAATGGTGTCGAACAGGGTTTTTTCGATGACATCAGCCAGATAGGAAACCTCGAAAACAAAAACGCCGTCGTCTGCCAGCAGGGCCTTGATGCCGCCAACAATGCCTGACAAGTCATCGGCGTGGGCGAAGACGTTGTTGGCGGTGATGATGCGGGCGGGGCCGCGGGTTTTTCTTATTTCCGCTGCCAACTCGGCGCTAAAAAATCCGGTAATGGTTTCGATGCCGCTTTTCGTCGCTTTCTCAGCAATTTTTCGCGCCGGGTCAACGCCCAGGACGGCCATGTCCCGACCCTTGAAGGCACGAAGCAACGTGCCATCGTTGGAACCGATATCGACCACAAGACTTTCAGGCCCCGGCGCGAAGCGCTCAAGGACGGCCTCGGCATAACCCTCAAAATGCTTCACGAACGAAGGCGACGTGCCGGAAACATAGACGTAGTTTTCAAACAGTAGCGCAGGGTCAACGACATCCAGAAGCTGCACGTGATGACAGGTTTTGCAGAAAAAAACGTCGAGGGGGAAACACGCCTGCTCCCGGTTCAGGTGCTCGGCATCGATGAAGGCGTTGGCAGGCGGCGTCGGCGTCAGCTTGAGCACCCTCGCCAAGTCATTGCCACCGCAAAGCCTGCAGATGTCACGGCGGCGGCAGGGTTGGCTCATTCGTCTCCGGGCTTCCAGGTGGTCATGCCGTCGGTGTCGAGCATATCGACCCGGACCACGTCGGCCTCGTAAGACGCCTGGTCGCGGGGATTGCGCGATAAGGTCAAAAAGGTGGTGTCTTCGGGAAACTTCATGCCGTGATCGACCATCGGCGGCGTGAACACCATGGCCCCGGCCTCGACGATCAGGCATTCAGGCTCTTCGTCGCTGCCGGTGGGACGATGGA
>JAZFSL010000303.1:0-5511 GCA_036446135.1 Rhodospirillales bacterium
TCCTTCACCGTCGGCGACATCAGCCGGTGGATGATGGAAGACTACGACAAAGCCGTTGGTAAAATCGGGGGCAAGACGAATGCCGATGCCCAACCGGCAGCAGAGTCGGCGGCGGAATAAGCGCTAATTAAAAGCCATCCTGGACAATCACACCCTACAAGCTGCCGCCCGGCTCCCCCAGCGCCTTTTCCTGTAATTCCTTGGTGATGAAGTCAAACGCGTCATCGACGCTGTCTGCCTGAAAAAATAGATCCACGTCGCCGGGGGCGATGGTGCCGTGGCGGACCATGGCGTCCAAATTCACCACGTCAGACCAGAATTCCTTGCCATAAAGAACGATGGGAATGGGTTTATTCAGCTTTTTCGTCTGCATCAGGGTCAGCACCTCGAAGAATTCATCCATGGTCCCGAAACCGCCGGGGAAGACAATGATGACCTTGGCCAGATAGACGAACCAGAACTTGCGCATGAAAAAGTAGTGGAAATCGAAATTCAGCTCGCGGGTAATATAGGGGTTGTCTTGCTGCTCGTGCGGCAAGGATATATTCAGCCCGGCATTAATGCCGTTGGCTTCCGACGCGCCCCGGTTGGCCGCTTCCATAATGCCGGGGCCACCACCGGAACAGACGATGAAGCGCCGGTCTTCGCCTTCCAGGTTTTTTGACCATTCGGTCAGGTGGTGCGCCAGTTCGCGGGCGGCTTCGTAGTATTTCGACATTTCCAGGTCGCGCTCGGCGGGAGCAAGGTCGCCGCCGCTATCTTTTGCGGCGGCAAGGCTTTTTTCCGCCTCGTCTTTGGACTTAGTGCGGGCCGAGCCGAAAAAAACCACGGTGTCGCGGACCTGGAATTCCTCGAAGCGGGCTTCCGGTTCCATGTATTCCGACAAAATACGAATAGCCCGGGCGTCCTTGGAATTCAGAAATTTTTCGTTTTTATAAGCCTTGTCGGACATCCCCCTACTCCGCCGCGCCCGGCTTATCTTTAACCCAGCGCTCAGTGGCCGCGTCATCGCCGGCATGGGCGTCAACCCATTGGCCGCCGTCGGGCGTTTCTTCCAGTTTCCAGAACGGCGCCTTGGTTTTCAGCCAGTCAATAAGGAAATGGCAGGCTTCGATAGCTGCCTCGCGGTGTGCCGACGCGGTTGCCACCATGACGATACGCGCGCCCGGTTCAAGCCGCCCAAAGCGGTGAATGATGAGGGTTGCTTCGAGCGGCCAGCGCGCCTGCGCCTCGGCCTCGATTTCGATCAGGGCTTTTTCCGTCATCTCCGGGTAGTGTTCCAACGTCATCGCCTGAATGGCCTTGTCGCCGCTATTATCGCCGGCCCCGTCTTCCACCATGTCGCGCACCAGACCGACGAAGGTGCAGACCCCACCGATGCCGTGGTTTCCTTGGGATAGTTTTTCCAATTCCCGGCCGACGTCAAAATCCTCGGCCTGCACCCTGATCATGGTTTTTTCCTTTGCCAGCGAACCATAATGGTCCATCGGGCTCTGTTTAAAGTCAACCGCCGGTCATCGGCGGGAAAAAGGCGACTTCGTCTCCTGGCGCAACCGGGTAGTCCATGGATACGTATTCCTGGTTAACCGCGACGCGGATGACGGACGCATCGGCGAAGGCTTCGGCATACCCGTTGCCCCGGCTTTTCAGCCAATCGACCAGCAACGCCACCGTTGTTACGCTATCAGGGGGGCTGGCCTGTTCCTGGGCAACACCGGCCTTTTCCCGAAACCAGGCGAAATAGAGCAATTTCATTCCGTCACCTTCCTGTAACTTCACTAAACGGCAAAAAATCGACGATAGCGCCCTTTTCCGACGCCTCTATATCTTCCGCCAATTCAACCAGGCCGTCCGCCTCGACCATCGAGGTCAGAATGCCGGCGCCCGACGAAGGGTGTTTCATGGCCACAAGACGCCCCTGGCCGTTGGTTTCCAGTTTGACCCGCACCCATTCGCGCCGTCCCGCCTTTTTTTTGTAATCAAACCCGGACTCGACCGGGTACCGCACGCCGGTGATGTCGGCGGCGCCTGACAGCCGCAACACCAACGGCCGGCCGATAATCATAAAGGTCACCATGGCCGCCACCGGATTGCCGGGCAGGCCCAGAAATGCTGCCCCCCCGACTTGTCCCAGCGCGATGGGGCGGCCCGGCTTGATCGCCAGCCGCCAGAAATGAATTTGCCCCAAGGCGCCGACGGCGGCCTTGACGTGGTCTTCTTCGCCGGTGGAAACGCCGCCCGACGTGACCAGCAAATCGTGATCCGGAGCTGCTACCTCCAGCGCCTTGGTAATGGCGGCCTCGTCGTCCTTGAGGATGCCTAAGTCCGTGACCGCCGCGCCCAGGCCTTCCAGAAGGGCTCTGATGGCGTAGCGGTTGGCGTCATAGATGGCGCCATCAGGCGCATCGTCGCCTGGGTCGCATACCTCGTCGCCGGTGGAAAACACAGCCACGCGCAAACGTTCATAGACCGGGGCGTCTGATATCCCCACCGAGGCCATAAGGCCGATTTCCTGCGCGCGCAGCTGCTGCCCGGCTCGGATGATGACGGTGCCTTTTTTGACGTCTTCGCCAGCGTCTCGCCGATTGGACCCACGCTTGAGGCCCGGCGGCAAAGTGACCTCGTCGCCTTCTTCGCTACAGTCCTCTTCCATAAAAATCGTGTCAGGCCCTGCTGGCATCGGCGCGCCGGTAAAGATTCTCAGCGCCTCGCCCCTTTTGGCGTCGCGGCCGAGCGGATGGCCGGCGGCGATACGCCCGGTTACGGCAAGGCGGGTGTCGCCGTCAGGGTCGAGATCGTCAAAATATACCGCATAGCCATCAACGGCGCTATTGTCATGCGGTGGGACATCCCGCCCGGCGACGATGTCTTGGGACATGATACGGTTCAGGGCAGCGGCCAGGGGAACCTGTTCGGGCCCCATTACCGGGCCGATGCGAGCGGAAAGATCGGCGAGCGCGTCTTCCAGCGACATCAAATCGCCACCGAAAGCAAAACAGTCGTCCTTAAGCTGCGCCATCTTTTGCCTCGGGTTTCATGAGACCGACATGGTTAATAATGAAATCGGCAATGGCATTGACATCGTCAAGGGGCAACAACGGCACCTCGACGTCGCCCAGGTTCGTATCGCTGGCGACGGCGACAACGCTTGGGTCATCGGGGGCCAACATGGGTTTGCCGACTTCCGGGCGGTGGACTTCCATTTTTTGATGGCCGTGAGATTTAAAGCCTTCGATCAGCACCAGATCGACGTCTTCCATGCGGGCCAGCAAATCGTTGATGGACGGCTCGGGCGCGCCCCGGTTTTCATGCAACAATGCCCAGCGGCTGGAGCCGGTCAACAGCACCTCCGTCGCACCGGCGGTGCGGTGTTCGAAGGAATCCTTGCCCGGTTTATCGATATCGAAATTGTGGTGCGTGTGCTTCATGGTCGATACGGAGTAGCCGCGCCCGATCAATTCCGGCACCAGCTTGGCAACCAGCGTCGTCTTGCCTGAGCCGCTCCACCCGACCAGCCCGAATATTTTCAATTGTTCCCCTCCCCGGTTTCCTTGGCGGTTTCTTTCTTGGCTGGGTGCTTGTCAGCGGGGGCATCGTCGGTTTCAATGATGTGCTTGAGACCGGCGAGCAGATAATCGTATCCGGTCACCAGGGTCAGCACCGCCGCCCCCCAGAGGCCCCAAATGCCGACTTCGGTCGTGGTCAGGGGTCCGAAATCGGGACCATTCGGCCCGACCATCAAGAAGCCCAGAGCCAACATCTGAATCGTGGTTTTCCATTTTGCCAGGGTCGTTACCGGGACACTGACCCGGACCTCGGCCAAAAACTCGCGCAGGCCCGAAACCAGAATTTCCCGGCATAAGATGACCGCCGCCGGCAGCACGGTCAGTCCGTGAACACGGTCAATCCCCACCAGCCCCAACAATATGGACGCCACCAGCAATTTATCGGCGATAGGATCCAAAAATCGCCCTAAGGCCGATTGCATGTGCCAGGCGCGGGCCAGGTAACCGTCGAAAAAATCGGTGATGCAGGCGTAGGTATAGGCAGAAAAGGCCAGCCAACTGCCGAGCGGGTCATCGACAAACAGCAACAGACCGATCACCACCGGAATGGCGAAAATTCTGGAAAAGGTTAAAATATTCGGCAATGTCGAAAACATAGGCTGTCCCAAGGGATGTCAAAGGCTTACTTCCGTTATGTGGGGCCGCATTCTAACCATTGAAAGGCATCAACGCCACTAGCCGTCTTGGTGAAACCATTCATAGATTCTGTTGGCGGTGGCTTTGGAAATTCCATCGACAGTTTCCAGGTCCAGCTTTCCAGCCTCCGCCACTGCCTTGGCGGCGCCGAAATGGTGCAGTAAGGCTTTTTTCCGCTTCGCACCGATCCCCGGAATATCGTCGAGCAGAGAGCGCACCAGCCCTTTCGAGCGTTTATCCCGGTGTGCGCCGATGGCGAAGCGGTGGGCTTCATCCCTGAGGCGCTGCAGGAAGAACAGCACCGGATCACGTTCCGGCAGGATCAAGACAGCCCGGTGCGGCATGTAGATTTTTTCTCGGCCCGCATCCCGGTCCGGCCCCTTGGCGATACCGGCAACGCTAACGCCTTCGATGCCCAGTTCCTCGAACACCTCCATCGCGACGCCCAACTGCCCTTTGCCGCCGTCGATCAGCACCAGGTCCGGCCATTGCCCCTGGGCGCGCTCGGGGTCTTCTTTAAGGGCCCTGGAAAAACGCCGGGTGAGAACTTCACGCATCATCGCGTAATCGTCCCCGGGTGAGAATTCGACGCCGGGCTTTGCCTTGTCGCCCCGGATGTTGAACTTGCGGTAGGCCTTTTTCATCATCCCTTCGGGGCCGGCGACGATCATCGCGCCGACCGCCTTGGTGCCGGAAACATGGCTGTTATCATAGACCTCAATACGTTCCGGGGCACCGTCAAGGTCAAGCGCGGCGGCCAGGCCCTCCAGCAATTTCCGTTGCGTCGCACTTTCCGCCATGCGCCGCTTCAGCGCATCTTTGGCGTTGAGCCGTGCATGGTTGACCAGGTTTCGCTTGTCGCCGCGAACAGGCCGGATCAGCCTCACCGCCCTTCCCGCCCGCACGCTTAGGGCTTCGGCCATGAGTTTTTTGTTTTCCGGCGCGTGACTGACAAGGATCGTCTTCGGCGGCATCGCTTTGGCATAGAACTGGCCCAAAAATGCCTCAAGCACGGCACCCGGATCGACGTCCCTGGCATGGGTTGGGTAAAAAGCGCGGTTGCCGTAATTGGCCCCGGCGCGGAAGAAAAACGCCTGGATGCAGGTTTGGCCGCCTTCCTGATGGGCGGCTATAACATCAGCATCCCCCAAGCCCCGGAGATTAACATCATGGTGGGCCTGTATCCGCGTCAGCGCCCGGATGCGGTCACGATAAGCGGCGGCTTTTTCGAATTCCTGGGCATCGCTGGCGGTTTGCATGAGGGCCGCGAAATGCTGCTGGATTTCCTGCGAGCCGCCGCTCAGGAAGG
>JAZFSL010000304.1:0-3362 GCA_036446135.1 Rhodospirillales bacterium
GCGAACCCGGTTGGGCTGGCGGCGGGGTTCGACAAAGATGCAGAAGTGACCAACGCCATGGCCGGGCAAGGCTTCGGCTTTGTCGAGGTCGGCTCCGTCACGCCCCGCCCGCAACCGGGTAATCCGCGCCCAAGGCTGTTTCGCCTGCCCGCCGATGGCGCCGTAATCAATCGCTTAGGCTTCAACAGCGCCGGTCATAGGCAGGCATTGAAGAACCTGGCCAAGGCCGGTCCACGCAAGGCCCCCCTTGGTATCAATCTCGGTAAGAACCGGGATTCAGTTGGCGAAGAGGTGACGCTTGATTTTGTCGATGGCGTGCGGGCCTTCCAGGGCGTAGCCGATTATCTGGTGCTCAACGTGTCGTCGCCCAATACGCCGGGGCTGCGCGCCCTTCAGGAGCGTGAACCGCTCCGCGAACTGCTGTTGGCGGTGCAAGGTGTGCTGGAGAAAGCTTCATCGAGGCCTGCGCTGTTGCTTAAGGTCGCCCCCGATTTGACCGGCAAGGACAAAGAAGATATCGCTGCCGTGGCGATGGAAAATGGCATTGACGGTTTGATCATCAGCAATACCACCATCGCCCGGCCCGAAGTTTTGAAAAGTCCACACCGCGAGGAAACAGGAGGTTTGAGCGGACGGCCTTTGTTTGAATCATCGACCCGGATGTTAGAAGATTTTTATCGCCTGACGGAAGGGGGCCTCCCGTTGATTGGCGTTGGCGGGATATCGTCCGGGGCCGAGGCTTACGTCAAGATACGCACAGGCGCTTCGCTGGTGCAGCTTTATACCGCCATGATCTATTATGGGCCCGGGATTGCCGCCAAAATCAATCGCGATCTTTCGGCGCTGTTGCAACGCGACGGCTTTGCCAATGTGGCGGACGCCGTCGGCGCGGATGTTCGCTAAATCGAAAATCGCTTGCGGAGCACGGAAAAGACCAACGGCGCGGCCAATACCATGAACAACACGCGCAGCAGATGGTGGGTGGAAACGAACGCCGTATCGATGCCCATGGACAAGCTGATCAGCGTCATTTCCGCCAGTCCTCCCGGTGAAAACGACAGCCACAGCGCCCGAAAGGGAAGGCCGGTAGCTTGTTCCAGACCCATCGCCGCCGCCGCCGCCAAGCCCAGCATAAACAACGTCGCCCCGGCACTGGTCACCAGCGTATTGATGACGTGGCGGACCGGGATGCCAACGAAGCGACAGCCGATGCCGGTGCCGATCACTACCTGGGCCAGGTTGACGATCTCGGTCGGAGGCTTTGCCGCCGTGAACCCCGCCATATGCACGGCGGCGCTGAGCAGCAACGGTCCCATCATCGACGGCGCCGGGAATCTCAACACCTTGGCCAGCGGATAACCGAGCGCACAGGAACCCAAAATCAGCAGGTCCATTCCTGAAACGCTGCCAATGCTACCGATATCGGGCACGTCGCCGGGAACGTAGCCGGCAAAAAAGCGGAACCAGAACGGAATGATCAGCACTGTCAGCATGATGCGGACGGAATGGGTCAACCCGATCAGCCGCTCGTCGCCGCCCATGGACATGCCCATGGAGACCATCGTCGCCAGCCCGCCCGGCGAGGCGGAGAAATAAGCCGACACAGGATCGTAGCCGCCGACCTTTGTCAGGTAGAGAGAGACCATCCCGACGACGGTGATGACAAACAATACCAAGGTAGAAAGACTGAGAACCCAATCGCCTGCATTGGCCAGCGCCTCCGGGGTAAAGGAACTGCCCAGCATGATGCCGAGCACCCCGATCATGACATTACGCAGCGTCCCCGGACCCTTCAGCGGCGCCCCCATCAACGCCGCCACGGTGCTTAATACAAGGGCGCCGATCAGCCATGGCAACGGCATTGTTAATTGGACAAAAAGCCAGCCCCCTGCCGCCCCGAATAACAGCGTGCCTAGAATACCGAACAGCAAGCGGGGGGAGGGTGGTTTTAAAAACGTCAAGGCAGAAACTGTTCCTTGACGATGCGCTCTTCCAGGTCGTGTTCCGGGTCAAATAGCAAGGTGATAGCAGTGTCCGCGTCCTGGCGGACGGTCACTTTCGTGACGTCGCGAATTTCGGTGTAGTCTGCCGTAGCGCTGACGGCACGGTATTTGGGGTCGATCACCTCGAACGTGACGACGGCGGTTTCCGGCAACAACGCCCCGCGCCAGCGTCTGGGCCGGAAGGCGCTGATTGGCGTCAACGCCAACAGTCCGGCGCCGATGGGGATGATCGGCCCATGGGCGGAGACGTTATAAGCGGTGGAGCCCGCCGGGGTCGCCACCAGGGCGCCGTCGCACACCAGTTCCTCCATGCGCTCGACGCCGTCGATCTCAATCCTGATTTTGGCCGCCATGCGGGTTTGGCGCAGCAGCGATACTTCGTTGATGGCAAGGGCCTCATGGGTTTCGCCGTCGGTGTTCAGGGCGCTCATGTGCAGCGGGCGAACCTCTGCCGGTTCCGCCTTGGCCAGGCGGTCGAGCAGGCCGTCTTCTTCGAAGGTGTTCATCAGGAAACCGACGGAGCCCCGGTTCATGCCGTAAATGGGCCGTCCGTGTTCGATGTTGTTGTGCAGGCTTTGCAGCATGAACCCGTCGCCACCGAGCGCGACAATGACGTCGGCTTCGGCCGGCGGCACGGTGTCATGACGCGCCTTAAGGTTTGCAAGCGCTTCCTGAGCTTCCGGGCCGGGCGCGGCGACGATGGCGATAGTCTCGAACTTCATCGGTTTTGAATCCCTTGAATGCGCTTTAGTCGTACTTTTCCCCCATAAAATCAAGGGCATGAGGGAAGATGAGCCATTCCCCGCCCAAAAACCCCGCTGTTGAGGACCAAAATAGGTTATAATTGATGATTCTATAAAAAAATCACTGTGGGGGATTCCGGGAATCACCTGATTGAAAGGGACTGTCGGATGAGTACGGTTAAGAGGTTGCTCGAGGGTAAGGGCCACGATGTCTGGACCGTCCATCCGGATGACACTGTCTTGGACGCCATCAACGTTCTTGCAAAAAAGGACATCGGTGCCGTGCTGGTGATGGAGGGCGACAACCCGGTCGGAATTTTCACCGAACGCGATTACGCCCGCAATGTGTTTTTGAAAGGCAAGTCATCGCCGGGAACGCCGATCCGCGAGGTTATGGCCAAGCCGATCATTTTCGCCCGGCCCGAAAATTCCGTCGATGAATGCATGTCGTTGATGACTCGCCACCGGATGCGTCACCTGCCAGTGCTCGATGACGGCGATTTGGTCGGCATGGTGTCGATCGGCGATCTGGTCAAAAGCGTTATCGATGAACAGAAAGAAACCATCGAGCAGCTGGAACATTACATTCACGGCTAGGTTTTTTACTGGCCGCTAA
>JAZFSL010000305.1:0-2165 GCA_036446135.1 Rhodospirillales bacterium
GTAAAGCTGTCGTAATTATCCAAGAGCAGAAACATATCAATCACTTATAGCTGAATTGGCGAAAATCCCAGGATACCGGCGCCACAATGCTACTACGACCGCAAAGCGTCAAGGGTGGCAAAGCTGCGCTCCATATGACGACGGCAATACTAGCCATAGTGAAGCTTGGCGATTATATCAAAGTATCGTTCTACTAACTTGGAACTTAACGGAGAAAACTTTAAATGATCAACAAACGTACGCGTCGTATTGAGGGCGTTGAAGCATCGGCCTTTGCCGATTTAGCTCAGGCCGCCGAAGGGCTGGAGCCATTAAACCTTGAGCAAAAATTTATCAATGGGGCGCTGATCTCAGTCGCTAAAGGTGATCCGCACTTCCTGTTAAATCGTGTTATCGGTCTTGGCGTACAGGAACCGGCGAGACGTGACACCATCACCACGTTCAAGCAGCTCTTCGCTGAGGCCGACATTGGACGATATTTTGTTCATATCCACCCCGATTGCCAACCGGAAGAATTGAAAGCCTGGTTGTCGGAAGAAGGGCTTACCCGTCACCGGCGCTGGATGACCTTTGTCCATAATGGGGCCCTTCCGCCAGAGTCCGGATCGGACCTGGAGGTCCGTCGTATCGGCCCTGAATATGGTGAAGATTTTGGCAAGATCGTCGCCGCCTGCTTTGATTTTGGGGACGCCGCCATTCCTGCCCTTGCCAGACTTACGGAACGTCCAAAATGGTCAATATTCATGGGCTTCGCCGATGGTCAGCCTGCGGCAACGGGGGCGTTGTTTGTCGATAAAGGGGTCGGCTGGTGCGACATGGGCGCCACTTCCCGCGATTTCAGAAGCCGTGGCGGGCAGCGGGCTGCGCTGCAAGTTCGCGTTCAAACGGCCATGGATCTTGGCTGCGATTTGATCGCAACCGAAACCGGTGAAGCCGTCGAAGGCGACCCGCAACATTCATATCACAATATCAAATGGGCCGGGTTTGAAGAAGCCTACCTGAGAGACAATTACGTTCTCGCCTGATCATCAGATCGACCGCTTGCCGCCCCACCGGTAAAGGGCATCGTCAAATTCGTCCAGGGACGGGAAAGCGAGGGGCTCAAGATCATCCAGCTGCCGCAGCCGTTCTTCATACGCTTTCAGATAATCCGCCCTCGCGTCGTCCGAAACATAGGGCACGTGCCAGGCGACGAAGGGCGGCAGGACGCTCATGCCGGTGTAATAGAGCGTGCCGCGCAATAGGGGACGGAGCATGTCTTCGAGCCGTCCGTGAACGCCGTCTTCATCAAACATCTGCGCCCGCCCGCCCAAAGTGAGGGTGATCATGGCCTTTTTGCCCTTCAGCCCGCCCCGGTCGTAAAACCGTTTTCCGCCATAGGTCAAACCGGAAATCAAAACCCGGTCGATCCAACCTTTCAGAATTGCCGGAGTGGAAAACCAAAACAGTGGGAAATTCAGGATCAGTAGATCACACCAAAGGACTTTTTCAATCTCGGCCAAAATATCCGGCGCCAGGGTTCCGTTTTCGTAACCGTGGCGCTGTTCCAGCGCATAGACAAGATAGTCCGGGTTGGCGCGTTCGGTGAAATCTGCCGCACCGGCGACAGGGTTGAAATCCATGGCACAAAGGTCCGACACTTTGACCTCGTGGCCAAGCCTCCTCAAAACGCCGACAGACAACTCGAAAAGCGCCGTATTGAACGACTGCGGTTCCGGGTGAGCATGGACAATAAATATCTTCATGATGGCAGCTTTCGCTTTTTTCCGATCAATGAAACTAGGCCAATTTTTGAATTTTAGAGAGTCGCATAATCGCTAATAGCTATGGGAAAATGGTTCGAGGGCCGAACTGAAACAGCCGTCTGCTTTTAGGGGTAAAGCGGAAGGTGACATTTTTGCCCGTTTTCAGGGAATGTATTCTTTAAAATGAAATGGTTAGGAGAATTTCGGGATCAAGAAATGACAACTTAATGATGACTCTATGACGACATCAGGACGACAGGGCAGATGGTGGTGAAACGCTTGACCTTCCAGTGACTGGAAGGTGTATAAAGGTTCTAGTTTACTGGAATCCTTGCCAACGTAATTGAGAAAATTTGAAGCCATGAACATCATTCCCGGAACCGAAACCGACAAAAAAAACGGTCCTGCCAATGGCCCATT
>JAZFSL010000306.1:0-3595 GCA_036446135.1 Rhodospirillales bacterium
GCTATTCTGTCATCGACTAATTTCGGCGCCGAGCTGCTGTACCGGACCCATCACCGGGTCACGTCGACGCTTCACCACCTCAACGGCCAGGGAATTCTCGATGGTTTAAGGATTTTGAGCAGCGAGGACGAGGAAGCCGCCCGGGCGCTGATCGGGAAACGCGAGATCGACCTTATTCTTCTCTGCCCCGGCACCGGCAACGACGGGTATTTTATCAAGAATGAAACGAAAAAATCTTTGTACAAGCGTCTGCAAGGGGGTGACTTGCCGGTCTGGATCAAGGAAGTCTTATTGCCCGGCGAAGCGGCAAAAAAATTCAGGCTGTTCAAGGTATTAGCCCGCCCTTAAACTGGCGCTGGCGACGATCTGCCAGCCCCAGGGGGAATTAAATAAAGACAATCCCATCATTCCCCGGAACACCGCCATGCTCAGGGCGGCCAGAAACCCGGCCTCGCCGCTGACGTCTTCGATCAACCGGCGCCCCCGGAGCAGCACCGCCATTCGGTACAGGTTAAAAACCGGAAAGCCCGCCCCGGCGATGGTATCGACCCGAAGCCCGGCCTGCTCGAGCAATTCCTTGAGCTCGCTCCGGGTGAAATGGCGGTGATGGCCGATGTGGCGATCGAAAGCCGACATCGGGCCGCCGGGAACGGTAATCACGATGCGCCCGCCCGGCCTCAGGCAAAGGGCGGCATTGCCAAGCGCCGAGACGGGATCGTCCAGATGTTCCAAAACTTCCGAGCAGACAATGTGACTGGCCCAGCCACGCAATTCATCGGGGATATTTTGGGGCCGGGTGAAATCAAATTGCGACAACAAAGCCTCGGGCGCCTGGGCTGCGGTTTTGTCCAGCCCGTTTTGGCTAAGATCCGCCCCGGCGACGGCGGCGGTCGGGAAACGGCGCGACAACATCGCCAGCAAATCCCCGGACCCGCACCCGAAATCAAGAATGGCGGCGCCACTTTCCGCCGCCGCAGGGCCAAGCAGGCGGGTGATCAGTTGCCGGCGCAGCAGATGTCCCGGATTGGCCCGGGCCGACAGGCTGAACCGGGACCAATGACTGTCCCAGCGTTCCGGGGTGTTGGCGGTCATGTTCATCGTGGCGCGGCCTGGTTCATTTTGTGTCGGGGGAGTAGACGGCGATAGCGTGCAGCAGCAGGGTCGAGACGAAGGCTAGGAACGACATCATGATCGTCATCAGCCCGATGATCGCCATGTGGTTGGTCGTTACCATGTCGGCAAAAACGGTGTAGTCGGCGCCGATATAGGCGATGGCGAAATTGATCCCAAGCACAGTGCCCGCGGCAAACAACAGGGCGGAAATCAACATTGTCCGGGTATAGGGGAATATCTTCAACCAGCGGCGTTTGGCTTCTCCCGTCGGGTCATAGAGGGTCTCGGCCATGCAGCCCAGAAACAGACACTGAAGGCCGATGATCGACAACGTCGCGCCCAACATCATGGTGTTGAGCGAAAAGGTAACGCCGCCCAGGGTCAACGGGCCCGGGCCTAAGGAAAGCGTAATCAGCAACCCCAACGCCAACATAACGGCGCCCGGCTTCATGACGAAAAAATCGGCGCCGTAGATCATCATTGCCCGCAAATTGATCCAGCCAGCATACCAGGGTGAAAACCAGCCGATCCGTTTATGGTGACTTTTTCGGCCATAGCGGTCTTTGAAGAAATGTACCGGCACTTCGACGGTTTTCAGTTTCATGCGCACGGATTTGACCACCATTTCCGATGCGTATTCCCAGGATTGCGAGCGCAGCTGCATGGCTTTCAAGGCTTCCAGCGTGACGCCGCGCATACCGCAATGAATATCGGAGAACTTGGTTCCGTAAATCAGGTTGAGCAGAAAAATCGTCAACGGCGTGCCGAAAAAACGATGCAGCGCAGGCATGGCGCCGGGCTCGATGGAACCTTTGAAGCGCGACCCCATGATGTATTCGTGGCCTTCGCGGAAACCTTCCAGGAAGGGCTTGATCTCGCGGAAGTCATAGGTGCAATCGGCATCGCCGCAGATGACGTATTGGCCGCGGATATGGGTAATGGCATCTAAATAGGCGCGGCCAAGGCCCCTTTTAGGGGTTTTGAGGACGCGCGCGCCTTTGGTCAGGGCGATGTCGGGGGTTTTATCCGTGGAACTGTCAATGATCAGGATTTCAGCCCTGACCCCGGCCTTGGCGATGCCTTCGTGGCACCAGTCCATGAATTCAGCGATAACCGGTTCCTCGTTCATGGCCGGAATGACGATGGAGACTTCCGGGCTGTCGATGTCGCCCTCGGGCAGCAGCAGGCATGCATCCCTATCCCCGGCAACGGGACACCGTTTTGCCTCTGTACCGGGGGCGTCGTCGTTCATCTAAATATCCTTCAGGTCTCGCGGTGTAGCTTCTCTATACACTAAAAGCTAAGCACCGCCATCCACGAAGGCGGCCAGGATGTGGGCAAGGCCGGGTTTTGAGGCAGTAACGCGAGCGCCGCCAACCCGATGGCGATGCCGTGGCATTTATCGTCTACCTATTTATTATTGCTCAAATAAGTGTGCCACCCTGCCCAAAACAAATGTGAACATTTTTCACTTTACTCAGATTCCGACGAGAACGAACGTCCGGTCATAAAAACGGGCTGGAAGGTGCTGTAACACCGAGCATCCCTTGGCAATCACCACAAGGAGGTACCCTTGGCCGCCGTTGGGGCCGATCCAAGCGCGGTCTTTGCACCGTAATCAGGGTTTTATCCAGAAGGCTTGGCTGCCGTCAGCAGCGCCCATTAGCGCGCGTTGTATTTTCGCGTCTGGAAGGACTTCACAAACAGCCTTTTCGACGCCGGGGCTATCGAAGGCGGCGTAGTCGTCGAACACAATCGCGCCCCCGGAGACCAAGCGCGGCGCGATGAATTCGAGTGCCTGCCTGGTGCTGCGATAGAGATCAAGATCGAGATGGGCGAAACAGAATTGCGGATCGCCCAGCTTCGGAAGCGTTTCGCCGACCAGCCCCTTTAGCAGGATGGCGTTGGTTAAGCCCCGCTCGAGCAGCATGGCCTGGACGCGGTCGAAATGGTTGCCCGCGAATAGGCCCTTGTGGTGGACTAGATGCTGATCGGGTGGCATGTCTTCGGGACCGTTGAACGGGTGTCCCTCAAAGGTGTCGGCCCCGAAAACGCGCTTTGATGGTGTGTGCTTCTTCGCTGCGGTCGCGATCTCAGCCAGTGATCCGCCGCGAAATACGCCGCACTCAATGATGTCGCCCTCAAGCTTTCGCGAAAGGCATTGATCGAGCAGGCCGGCAAGTAGGTCGGCCTTCTGCGGCGACAGCGTCGTCTGGCCGTAGCCGGGATAGTAGATCGATTCCGGCAGCACCTTTCGAAGCATGTCGGTTGCCGCCCTCGGCAGCAGCTTCTTCGCCATCCAACGCATGTTCACAGCACTCTCCCGCAGGTTGTGTCTCGGTTTGAAATTCTGGCCCGTGTCGTCACTGGCTCGGTTTGTCGTCGGTTCGGCGCAGGCACGACAACGGCGTCATAGAGCGTGTGCTGCTTTGGAGTAAGCGAATCGTATCTGCCGTGTATTACTTGCTGGGCAACACCATAT
>JAZFSL010000307.1:0-3758 GCA_036446135.1 Rhodospirillales bacterium
CGCCGTTCGCACCCTTGTCTTTCGCCGCCGGGTCATATGTCAATTTCTTTCGTTCCATGCCGCTGATCCTGGTCATCTTCTGGTTTTATTTCCTGGTGCCGCTTATCGTTGGCCGTCCGGTCGGCGGATTCTGGTCGGTGACCATCGCCTTTATCATGTTCGAGGCGGCGTATTATTGCGAAATCATGCGGGCCGGAATTCAAAGCGTGAAGGTCGGCCAGGTTCACGCCGGACAAGCGCTCGGACTGACCTATCGTCAATACATGCGCTATATCGTGTTGCCCCAGGCTTTTCGCAATATGATCCCGATCTTGTTGACCCAGGCCATCGTGCTGTTCCAGGACACGTCCCTGGTCTATGTGGTGGGCCTGGGCGATTTTCTGGTCCATGCCGATATCGTCGCCAACCGGGACAACCGCCTGATGGAAATGTTTGCAACGGTGGCCATCGTCTATTTCGTCCTGTGCCTGTTGGGAACGCTTTTTATCCGCCACCTGCAGAGGAAGTTCGCTCATGGTTAATAATACAAACGCCGGCATGATCCAGATGGACACTGTGTCCAAGTGGTATGGCCAGTTTCAGGTCCTGATCGACTGCACGACCGAGGTTGCCAAAGGCGAAGTGGTTGTCATCTGCGGGCCGTCGGGCTCGGGGAAAAGCACCCTGATCAAGGTGATTAACGGCCTCGAGCCGTTTCAGGAAGGCAAAATTACCTTCGATGGTATTTCCGTCGGCGCCCAGGGGACGGACCTGCCCAAGCTGCGTTCAAAAATCGGCATGGTGTTCCAAAACTTCGAATTGTTTCCGCATATTTCGATCACTCAAAACATCAACCTGGCGCAGATGAAAGTGCTGCGCCGCGATGAAAACGAGGCGACGAAACGTTCCATGGAATTGCTCGAACGGGTCGGTCTTGTCGATCAAAAGGACAAGTTCCCGGCCCAGCTTTCCGGCGGCCAGCAACAACGCGTCGCCATCGCCCGTGCCCTGGCCATGGACCCCAGCGCCATGTTGTTTGATGAACCGACGTCGGCGCTTGACCCGGAAATGATCAACGAGGTCCTGGATGTCATGACCGAGCTGGCCAAAGACGGCATGACCATGATGGTTGTCACCCACGAAATGGGTTTTGCCAAACGGGTCGCGCACCGGGTTATCTTCATGGATGAGGGCCGCATCGAGGAAGATTGTTCGAAGGACGAATTCTTCGGTGGCGATCGCGGCGAACGGGCGCAGGAGTTCCTCTCGAAAATCCTAACTCATTAAACCCTAGACAACGTAATGTTCGTTGGGATACTCGGCGAAATAGCGGTCTCTTCTGTCGACGATGACGGTGACAATTTTTGAGCCTTTTTCCATTTTTTTGGCCATTTCAATTGCCGCATGGACGTTGGCGCCCGATGACATGCCGCAATAAAGACCCTCTTCGGCGCATAACCTGTTAGCCATATTTTTGGCAACGGCGTTTTCGACGGTGATCTCCTCATCCATGACGTTATTTTCAAGAACATCTTCGATCAGAAACCGCAACTTGGGCCCGCCAAATTTTTCCAGCGCCTTGTGGACAGCACGCGAACGCACCCATTCTATTCGCGGGTCATCCGTCGGCACGACACCGGCGACTTTCAGGTCGGGGTTTGCTTCTTTCAGGGTTTGGGCGACACCCAGAAGGGTGCCGCCGGTGCCGACGGAGGCTACCCAGGCATCAATTTTTCCATCCATCTGCTCGACTATTTCCCGCCCTGTAAATTCCCGATGCGCTTTTGTGTTGTCCACATTGCACAATTGGTTGGCCCACCAGGTTGAAGGATCGTTCTGTTGCATGTCGTAGGCCTGCTTCATGCGAATAGCGACATAGGAAGCCGCCTTTTCCACGCCCTTCAATTGATCGGCGTCTTCCACCAGATCGTTAATATCAATGGGGGTTACCTCGGCGCCGTAAAGGCGGGCGATGCGGACCCGGTCGGCCGAGTTGTAGGCGCTGGAAAGCTGTGCCGGCAAGAATATCTGAACCTTGTAGCCTTTGACGTTGCCGACAAACGACAAGGCCGGCCCGGTGTTTCCGGTGGACTGATCAACAATGGTGCCGCCGGGTTTCAGGTCGCCTCTTTTTTCGGCCTCTTCAATCATGCACAGCGCCATGCGGTCTTTGATGGAGCCGCCGGGATTGGTGAATTCGCACTTAACATAAATATCGACACCCAGATCATCGGTGACCTTGTTCAGTTTGAGCAGCGGCGTGTTGCCGATATGGTCGAGAATTGTCATATGCTGTTGTCCAATGCTTTGGTGATTTCCGGCTCATAGGCAAACAACGCCGGATGGCCGCCTGTATGGATAAATAACACATTGTCGCCGCCGGCGTAGACCCCTTGGCGAATGCGGTGAATGATGCCGGCCATGACTTTGCCTGTGTAGACCGGGTCAAGGATCAAGCCTTCCTTGGATGCGACCAGACGAAGCGCTTCCAGAGTCATTGCATTAAGCTGTCCGTAGCCTGGGGCAAGGGTTTCGTCCATGGTTGTCACATCGTCCGCCGTAACCGGCATATCGGTTTCGAGTAAATCGGCGATTTCGCGGCAGCGGTCCAATACGCGGGCCGATTGAAGGCCGCTGGACCGGCGCACACAGACGCCCAATACGGGAATGTTCGATCCCAAAGCGCACAGTCCAAACAGCAGGCCGGCATGCGTGGCGGTGCTGCCCGAGGCAACGACAATTTCATTGATCTCAAGATTCTGTTGTCCCAAGTCGTCAAGAATTTCCTGAGCCGCTGCCACATACCCCAAAGCGCCCAATGGCGGGTGTCCCGGTAACAGCGGGATGATATAGGGCGTGCGGCCCTGGGCTTTTAATTCGTCGGCAATCTCGTGGATACGGCGGTCCGCACCGGCTTCGTCTTCGCCTTCGGGGTAATTGGTGATGGTGGCGCCCAGCAGTTTATCGAGTAAAACGTTGCCGGAATTGCGGTGTGCGCTGTCCGGGTTGGGGACCCGTTCTTCCAGTTGCGCGTGACAATCCATACCGAGCTTTGCCGCTGCCGCCGCTGCCGAGCGAACGAAATTTGATTGCACGGCGCCCGTGATCAGAGCGACGTCGGCGCCTTCGACTTGGGCCTGGCCGAAATAAAATTCAAGCTGTCGCGCTTTGTTGCCGCCAAACGCCAGGCCGGTCATGTCGTCGCGTTTGACGTAGAGGCTCGGCCCGCCCAGTTCCTTCGACAAGGAAGGCATGGCTTCCAATGGTGTCGGTGTCCGGGCCAGCTTGGCCCGCGGGAAATCGTTGAGTTTGCCTAGCCCAGCCATGATATTATTCCGCTAGCTTGGCCAGTTCCGCCGTCACCGCTTCGCCCATGGCTTCGCAACTGACCAGCGTCATGCCGTCTTGCATGATGTCGCCGGTGCGAATGCCGCTTTCCAGTACGTTCTGCACGGCGGTTTCGACCAAGTCAGCGTCTTCGCCCATGTCGAAGGAATAGCGCAGGCACATGGCGTAGCTGAGGATCATGGCCAGCGGATTGGCTTTGTCCTGGCCAGCGATATCCGGTGCGGTGCCGTGCACGGGCTCGTACATGGCCTTGCGGCGGCCGCTTTCATCGGGGGCGCCGAGCGACGCCGACGGCAGCATGCCCAAGGACCCCGTCAGCATGGCGGCGCAATCGGAAAGAATGTCGCCGAACAGGTTGTCGGTGACGATGACATCAAACTGTTTCGGTTCGCGCACCAACTGCATGGCGCAATTATCCGCATACATGTGGC
>JAZFSL010000308.1:0-2542 GCA_036446135.1 Rhodospirillales bacterium
TTTTTTGTATAAATGTCCGTTACGACGTGTCTAGTTCGGCTTTTATTTTATCGATGTTTTCCTGGATGGCGGCGGCTGACTGCACCCGGTCCTGGCGTTCCGCCTGGGTGAGGCCGCATTCTTCGGGGTAATCATCGGCATTTTTCAGTTGTGACATGCACATGGCGTAATCGCGCTCATAATCACGCAACCGGCGTTTTTGGGCCAGGTGTTCGGGCGTTTCTTGGCTTGCCCGCCATTTCCGGTAGACGAGGAAACCCCCAAGGGAGGCCAGCACCAGCCCATAGAGCCAGAAAAATTCGTTACCGCTGTCTTCGCCGCCGACAACACCATGGGCGCCGGCACGGGTAATCAGGGCATGGCTGCCGACAATGGGTAGCAGAAACAATACCGGGAAATGCCGCATTGCCGTTCAATTCCTGCCGCGGGTGGGGTGGTTCAGGCTAAGCCCCGGCCCCGAAGAAAATGCCCCGCGTCAGGAAGGTGTAGTCGGCTTCGATCGACATAATGCCGATAAACACCAACAGCACCACGGGCGGTACCAATATGGCCAGGCTTAAGGCCATGCGCTCCCATTTTATGTGCATGAAGACGGCGATGATAAAGCCAGCCTTCAGGAACATAAAAAGAAGGATCAGGGACCACCGGAGGACGCCTTCCAAGTGGTAATAGTCCACGAGATAGGAAAAGGTGCTGAGGACGAATAACAGGCCCCATACCTTGATATAAACCCCGAGAGGATGTTGTTGACCTTCTGCGTGTGCCATGTTGTCCCCTTACCAGAGATAAAAGAATGCGAAGATGAAAACCCAGACCAGATCGACGAAGTGCCAATACAGGCCCATGGTTTCGACAATTTCGTAATTGCCTTTGCGGCTGGTGAAAAAGCCGCGCTTTCCAGTGTCGTAATCGCCGCGCCAAACCTTGCGGGCAACCAAAACCAGGAAAATAACACCGATCGAGACATGGAACCCATGAAACCCGGTGATCATGAAAAATGTTGCGCCGAACTGCGATGCGCCCATCGGGTTGCCCCACGGTCGCACACCTTCTTCGACGATCAGCTTGGTCCACTCAAAGGCCTGCATGCCGACGAAAGAAGCGCCGAGAAGGGCGGTGATCAGCAACAGAATCGTGGTCTTTTTCTTGTCCATGCGATAGCCGTAATTAACCGCCAGCACCATGGTGCCGCTCGATGTAATCAGGATAAAGGTCATGATGGCGATCAGGATCAGCGGGATCGGTTCGCCACCAAACGACAAGGCGAAAACCTCACTGGGAATAGGCCACGGCACCGTCGTCGACATGCGAACGGTCATGTAAGAGATCAGGAAGCACGAGAAGATGAAGGTATCACTGAGCAGGAATATCCACATCATTGCCTTGCCCCAAGGGACATTTTTGAAAGCCCGCTGGTCAGAAGACCAGTCAGCGGCAACGCCGGGCAGTCCCGGTGCCAGACCGGTGGGGTGGGCCTCGGTAGCGGTAGTATCTGATGGCGCCATTTTTTCCGTATCCCTTTTAACTAATCAATAGCATGGCGAATAAAACGAACCACACCAGCAACAAATAATGCCAGTACGTTGTGCACAACTCGACACTCAGGCGTAGCTCGGTGACAGTGCTGCCGCGCAACATTTTTAAAAAGCTCCGCCCCCAAGCAATCAGGCCGCCCAACATGTGCAGGCCGTGAATGGCGGTGAGCAGGTAGAAGAACGCATTGGCGGTACTGGACGCGGCGTAATAGCCGAGGTCCACCAACTGCTGCCAGACATACAATTGCCCAGCCAGAAAGGCGAAGGTCAGCACGCCGCCCCACAAAAGACCGTCGCGCACACCGCCCAAATTGTCCCGTCCGGCGTTGTTTTTGGCCCATTGCATGGCCAGGCTGGCCGCCAGCAGGATGGCGGTGTTCAGCCACAGCAACCAGGGTTCCGGCATCGGCCGCCAGTTCGCATATAGCATCCGGTGTGTGTAGGCGATGATCATCAACGTGAAGACAACCGTGACTACCGTCAGGAACACGCGTAAGCCGACTTTCCCGGCCGGGACAAAAAACGCGGCCGCCCTGGGGGGCAAACTGTCGCCTTCCGCCGGATCGACCAGCCAAGGCTTTTTGGCAAGTTCAGTAAAAATGCTCACGGGTGCGTTGCTTCCACTTTTTTCCGGTTAATGGCCTTCAGGATCATTTGCCGCCGCCCCGTCGCCTTTAATTTTGCTGGGGGCGAGATTTTGCGGCACAAAATCTTCTTCAACGCCCGGCACGCTATAGGCATAGGCCCAACGGTAAACCACCGGCAACTCGTCACCGAAGTTACCGTGGCCCGGGGGCGTGGTTTCGGTTTGCCATTCAAGCGTCGTGGCGTTCCACGGGTTGGGGCCGGCTTCTTTGCCTTTAAAGATGCTGACCAGGATATTGATGATGAACACCACCTGGGCGACGCCGACAATCAGCACCACGATAGTGATGAATTCGTTCAGCGTTGCTGCCGACGGCGGTACAAAGGAGGTTTCGCCGATCTCGAAATAACGCCGGGGAACT
>JAZFSL010000309.1:0-3861 GCA_036446135.1 Rhodospirillales bacterium
TCCGAAAGGCCCATATGGCCAAGGAAGAGGGTGCCGCCAGTATGGAAATCTGGGGCAGCGGCAAGCCGAAGCGCGAGTTTTTGTATGTCGATGATGTCGCCGACGCCATGGTGTTTTTGATGAAAAACTATTCCGACGCCTTGCAGCTTAATATCGGCTGCGGCAAGGACATGAGCATCCGCGAGTTGGCTGAAATGGTCGCCAAAGTCGTCGGCTTCGAGGGCGAGTTGGTGTTTGATACTTCCAAGCCCGACGGTACGCCCCGCAAACTGCTGGATACGACAAAGCTCGGTGCTTTGGGCTGGGCGCCGACGATGGCGTTCGAAGACGGACTAAAAAATTCTTACGCCTGGTTCCTGGAAAATATCACTTAAGAAGTTGCTGCCTGTTCGGCGCGTTCGATCGGGTATTTGAATTTGCCGCCTTTGCGGCCGTACCAGACGGTTTGCCGGGCATAAGTTTCCTTGTCGTCGCCAAAACCTTTTCCGCGGTTGATCCGATAGGTGGCGGGGGATTGAGTAAGTTCCGCAGTCCTTCCTTCGCGGCAGGCCGAGACAAAATCCGGGATATCGGCATCCAGGGTCAGGACAAGCTCACCTGAAACCCGCGGGCTGACGATGATCGCCATTTGATAGGCGATAAGATCGTCGATGATCGCGTCTTCGATATCCAAGTTGCGTTCCGAAGCCAGATGGCGGAGAAACCCGTCCATTTCATCAAATAGTTCATCCAGCCGGTCGGTTAGGCGCAGGAACGATGCTTCTTCCAAAGGCCAGGTAACATCGGAGAATTCGGGCATGTATTGATCGAGCCCGATGCCGGCCAGAATATCGTCGAGCTTGCCATCAAGGATATTCAATTCCGCATCAACCTGGGATTCGGGCTGGGTTTTGGCATAGGCGATCAGACTTTCATAAAAATCCTGGTAGCGAACGTCGTGGCGGTTGCGCAGAAATATGGCGATGGCCTGAAGGATTCCAAGGGCATGAAAACACTGGATCGCCCAGGCGAAATGATACGCGCGCCGCCAGTCGGCATTGGGCATGGTCTTGGTTTCAATAATCACCGATTCACGTTCGACGATGGGGTCGTCATCGGATCGGGGCGAAGCGTGGGAAGTGAAGATGGGAATTTCGACGGTCTTGATGCCGTGTTCTTTCAGGTAGGCGGGATTGCCCATTTCGGCGTTCGGCATGACCGTACAGTTATAGATGACGACCTGGCTGTGCTGGCCCCGTTCAAACAATGTATCGATCCCGGTGGCGAAGCTGTCGTAGGTTTCGCCCGGCAACGCCAGGATGATTTCCGTATAGGTAGTGACATTGGCTTCGTTATAGCGGCTCATCAGTTGCTCGAACACATCGAGCTTGATGTTATCGCGTTTCACCGCCTTCAAGGTGTCAGGGTCCAGGCTTTGCATGCTGAGCGATATGCCGCTTAACATGTTTTTGTCGTTCAGCGTCTTGGCGACGGCAAAGGTTTTCTCGGTGCTGTTTTTGGTGAAGCAGACACGGAATTGCTGGGGGAACCCGGTCCTGCTTTTGGCGTCGGCCAGGGCCTCGGCGATTTCAATGTCGCGCTTGCGGATTCCAAAATTGGCGTCGGCGGCGAACAGGTATTCGATCTTGTGATCCGAAAACCATTCGATTTCCTTCATCACCCGGTCACGGTCGAATTCCAATACCTTCGACGCAGTCAACGATCCCCAATCGCAAAACGCGCACTGAAACGGACAGCCCCGGTTGGTCTCCCACATACCGTTCCAGGACGCGTCTTTTTCGGCTTCCATGATGTTATCGAACAATCCTTCCAGATAGGCAGACGGAAGGCCCGAAATATCGCGCATGCGAGTCCGGTTTTCGGTCTTGACCACCTCACGGGTTTCGGGGGCGCGGACGGACGTGCCGGGGATGGCGGAGAAATCCTTGCCGCCTCGAAGCGCCCTCAGGATATCGAGAAACGTTTCTTCGCCTTCGCCATGAACGGCAATATCAATAAAGGGATTGTCGTCCAGAAATTCGGGGTCCAGGTCGGGGACATGGGGGCCGCCGAATATGATCAGGGTGTCCGGGTGGCGGCGTTTGATCTCGATGGCAACTTCCGTCGTCAGGGCCATGTTCCAGACGTAACAGGATGCCCCCAAAATATCGACCTTGCCGATTTGATCTGCGATGGCTTTGACCGGGCCGCGGCGGTAGATGTAGGGTCGGAATTCCACGTTGTCGCGGATATCGTCAAATTGGCGGGCAAATGCCGTCAGCGCCCCGACCGTGTAGGGAATGTAAAATTGATTTCCGTAACAATTGTTGATTTGCATCAACTGTACACGGGTTTGGGCAGTCATTTGTCGAACTCCGCATTTTTTGGGCGAGCGTTTGCCGGGTCAGATTTATACACCGGTATATGTGAAATGCCATGTCAAATAACAAGCAGAGAAGGGGTCTAGATCAAGACCGCCCCCACATGGCGCCGCCCTTGAGGAACGAATACGCGACCCTGGCCTTGGCGTAATTCGTCAGAAATTTTTTAGGCCGCAGGGTCAATAGCCCCGTTAAAACTTGGCACATGCTTTTTTTCAGCAATGATCGGGCTGCCGCTTCGGCTTCGTCCTGGCCACCCCATTTTTGTTCATAGTTCAAATGTCCCCAGGCCATATTTCTGTCCCTGCGGATGCGGGCCTTGAGGGATATTTCCTCCGAATAGCCGCCGAAATGATCGCACGTGGCGGCGGGGTCTAGGATCAGGGAATATCCCTTTTGCGTGGCGCGATAGGCAATGTCCGTGTCTTCGTTATAGAGAAAAATATTTTCATCGAACCCGCCGACGTCCTTGAATGCGCTCAAGCGCCAGATAACAACCGCGCCCGTAACGAACCAGGTGCAGAATGGTCCTGCGGGCGGGTCTTTTAATTCATGGTGATGGCGTTCTCCCGGTCCCATGACGTCCAGGTCCATATTCCCCCGGGCATTGGTCAACAGGGGCGCGATGATCGCCGCGCCGGGGTTGGCATCGGCGGTACCGAGCATCTGTTCGACGCAGCCTTCCGGCATTTTCGTGTCGGGATTGATATTGAGTACGTATTCCGTATCGGCCAAGGCGAATCCCTTGTTGGTGCCGTTGCCCCAGCCGCGGTCTTCGGTCAGGCGGATGACTTCCACATTGGGAAAAGTCTGCGCCACTTCGAGCGTATTATCCGTGCTCAGCGCATCAATTAAAATGATGCGCTTGGCCTTGGTCAACGAGCCGAGCGACGTGGGTAGGATGGCGGCGGAATTCCTGGTCACCAGGACAACGGTGATGCGGTCCCAAGGATTGCTGTCTGTCATTTTGCGATAATACATCAGGGCTTGGCAGAGGCCAACGCAACCATTGCGGAGCCCGAGTTCCCGGTGTTCCCAATTGGCGGCGGTTCGGTTAGGGTTCTGGAATTGTGGGATTTAATATCTCCCTCCAAGTCGGTTTTTGATTTATGCCCATAAAAATCTTTGATTCATTAAAAAACAAACCCTGGATCCGGGTGGTTGCCGTCAACCTGGGCCTTTTAATGGCTTTCGCGGTGGTCATTGAATTAATCTTCGGCAGCATTTTTTTCGGCGAAAATTACGGTATCTTAGTCGTCGACCGCAACGTCAGCCGGCGTTTTGATGCAATGGTTCGCTACGGCGGAGGCATGACGGAATATCGGCGCGATGAGCACGGGCTTCGCGGAAAATACCCCGATCCTTCCAAAATCGATATTTTGACCATCGGCGGCAGCACGACGAACGAAATTCTCATCGATGAGGGCAAGACCTGGTCTGATCGCCTGGCGGCTGAATTTGCCAACGCCAACCGGCCCATGGTGGTGGTCAATGCCGGGGT
>JAZFSL010000310.1:0-3766 GCA_036446135.1 Rhodospirillales bacterium
TTGAGGTATACTTAAGCCTGTTCAAGGCGTTCGGCAATGTTCTCTATGCGCTGGGCCAATTCATCGATATTGGCGCTGAGATTTTCTTCGGCGGTCATTTTGGCGGCGCCCCCCTGATCCGCCGTGCGGGCGGTATCCAGCTCCGCGTCGGCATCGGACAATTCATCGGCCAACAACAAGGACAGCATAACCAGAAGCCGCGCGTCATCGACCTTGCCGACGGCGGCGACAAGGTCGCTAGCGCGATTGTCCACATAAGCCCCCAGGCGAGCAAGGTGGGCTTCCTCACCGTCATCACAGGCGATCAGATAATCACTGCCGTTGATGGTGACCGTCACCTGGGCCATGCTTATTCCCCCATCGCTGATCGAAGCCTGCCGATGGCGGCGTCGAGCCGGGACGACGTGTCATCATGCAGCACCTTGAGCCGGGAATTCTCCGCCCGCAATCGTTCCAGTTCCTTACTACTTTCTTCCGACTTTCCCCGTGCTCCCCCTTGGGAGGCCCCGTTTTGCGCGACAGCTTCAAGGCGCGCCACGGCGCCGTCAAGGCGCGCTTTGGCCTGTTCCATTTTAGTCGGTTTTTGCAGATTACCCTGTTTCACCGAAAACCCGCCCCCCTGTTTTGCCTCCCCGCACGATTCGATGCAGGGCTTTCTGCAGGATAGGCCAAGCAACTTTATTACGTCAATAATTGCAGCAAAAAAAAGTGCGCAACTTATTAAAAACGAATAAAAAAATACCCCTGGAGCAACGATGGGGCTTTAACGGCAGGGTAAATAATCCCCATTGACCTTTGCGGCCTTTCCTAGGATGTTGGCGCCAATAAAAGCAAATGCCAGTTAAGCCTGAATACCAAATTTGATGAAGACGGCGTTGCTGGAAAGATAGATGGAAACGTTTTGGCATAACCTGATTCTGTATTTGAGAGAGGCTATAAAATGGCAGTACGTGTAGGAATTAACGGCTTTGGTCGCATCGGTCGACTGGTCTTGCGGGGAATTATGGAATCCGGCCGCAAGGACATCGAAGTCGTCGGAATTAACGACCTTGGCTCCATAGAAATCAACGCCCACTTGCTGAAATACGATTCAGTCCACGGCACCATCAGCAACGAAATGATCATCAATAACGGCACCCTTGATTGTGGGATGGGGCCGATAAAAGTTGTCGCGGAGCGCGATCCCGCCAACCTTCCCTGGGGCGAATTGGACGTAGATGTTGCATTCGAATGCACCGGGTTTTTCACCGACAGAGAATCGGCGTCAAAGCACCTCGACGCGGGCGCTAAGAAAGTTCTGATCTCGGCCCCAGGTAAAGAAGTCGATATGACCATCGTCTACGGGGTCAATCACGACAAGTTGGAGGCCCACCACACCGTGGTCTCGAACGCTTCGTGCACGACCAATTGCCTGGCCCCTGTCGCCGATGTCCTGAACAAGGCCGTCGGTATCGAGAAGGGCTTCATGACCACCATCCATGCGTATACCGGCGATCAACGCCCGCTCGACACCATTCACTCGGATCCCAGGCGGGCCCGGGCCTGCGGCGTTTCGCTTATTCCGACGTCAACGGGTGCGGCGGCCGCTGTCGGTCTGGTTTTGCCGGAACTAGCCGGAAAACTGAGCGGCACCTCCATCCGGGTGCCAACCCCCAATGTATCGTTGATTGATTTGACCTTTACCGCGAGCAAAGACACCACGGTGGAAGAAATCAACGCCGCCATGAAGGCAGCCTGCAAAGGGAACCTCAAGGGAATCCTGGGTTATGTTACCGATGACCTTGTATCCATCGACTTCAACCATAACCCGGCCAGTTCGACTTTCGATGCCACCCAGACCCAGGTCATCGATGGAAACTTCGTGCGGGTGCTGAGCTGGTATGACAACGAATGGGGTTTCTCCAACCGCATGCCGGATACGGCGGTTGCCATGAACAATCTCGGTTAACAAAAATTAGGCGTCGAAACGACAAAACCCGCGCCCCGATAAAATGGGGGCGCGGGTTTTTGTCGCCCTGATTCAGCCTTCAAAGTCGGAGAGTTGGAGAGCGATTTCAACGCGACGATTTTTAACCCGGTTTACCAGGCTATTGTTTTTCACCAGCGGGCGGCTATCGGCGAAACCGCTAACGGTGATCCGGGACGGTTTTACGGCAGCCTTCTCCATCAGGAAGTGAACCACGGTGACGGCGCGGGCCGTCGACAAATCCCGGTTGGAACGGAACCGGGCCGTCGAAATGGGTAAATTGTCCGTATGCCCCGACACCAGTATCTGCCCCTGTGTGGCTCTCAGGATACTGGCAATTCTCAGCAGGGCCGGACTAAAATCATCGGCCAGTTCAGCACCGCCCGGAACAAACGAGGTGGCGCCGGGGAAACGAATGACGATCCGATCGCCCTTATCGATCAGAAGAATGCGCGACGACGCCAATTCACGTTCCATGGTACGCCTGAATTGCCAGAGAAAGCTTCTTTTGGCTTTCTGCTGGTTGTCAAACTGAACGATCCCGGCGGTCGGCGATAATCTGGGTTGCGGTTTGGCCTTGTTGCGGCCGGGGCCAGCTTGTCCGACCTGGGCGGTTTGCTGTGGGGTCGTCATTAGTACTTTTTCGCCCGAGAGGAAGGCATCACGCATGGGACCGGCGTTCTGATTGAAACTTTCACTATCGACATCGGCGAACGACAACAGCAGCATGAACAGCGCAAACAATAACGCCATCAAGGGGAACTGAGCATAGAATATTTACTAGAAAATCATTAAATTTCAACTTTATAGGGGAAACAAGAGATATCCCCTTTTTTTGGTTTGGACTATTAAGCCTCATGAATGACCGCCCGATTATTATTCACAGCCTGGAAGACGCTAGAGCGGCACTGGCTGTCGCTGCTGAACTGGGCGTTCCCGTCACGCTTAGAAGCGCTGCGGGGGCTGGGCGCTATCTGGGGGCTAGTGTGTTCAGGGATATGGTTGACGAAGCAGCGGGCCCGACCCCACCCATTGCCGTTACGACCATTTTCGACTGTGGCGACGACCCTGGTTTGGCCTTGGGGGCATTACGCTTAGGCTTAAAGGTCATCCGTATTAGTATAACGGGCGACGCAAAAGACCGGATTGCCGAAATTGCCGCCCGGACAGATGCCCGCCTTGATGAAGATATCTCAACACCGGTTCTCGATCTTTTGCCATTGGAAGACAAAGAAGCAGCCCTGAGAAGCTGGCTCAGCCAAGGGAAGTAAAATGCCGAAAAATGAAGATGATTTCCGTTGCCGCCTCTATCTGATTACGCCACCCCGGATTGAAACGGCAACCTTCCCCGCCACCCTGACCCAAGCCCTGGACGGCGGCGATGTCGCCTGTCTGCAATTGCGCCTAAAAGATGCACAAGATGATGACATCTGTCGGGCCGTGGAAGCGCTGCTCCCCCTATGCCGGGAACGCGGTGTGCCATTGATTTTGAATGACCGCCCGGACCTTGCCCGCCAAACGGGCTGCGATGGTGTGCATATTGGCCAAGAAGACGCGACCTACGCAGACGCCCGCAAGGCTGTCGGCGAAAACGGGATTGTCGGCGTAACCTGTCATGATTCCCGTCATCTGGGTATGGAAGCCGCCGAACGGGGTGCCGATTACGTTTCTTTCGGGGCTTTCTTTGCCACCGAAACCAAACAGGCGAGTACCCGCGCCCCTGTCGAAATTCTGGAATGGTGGTCAGGCGTCATGGTTGTTCCGGTCGTCGCCATCGGGGGCATCACCCCGGATAACTGC
>JAZFSL010000311.1:0-22430 GCA_036446135.1 Rhodospirillales bacterium
GAGATAGGGTTGCTCAGTTCATCTTGCTGCGAACGGTGAAGCCACCGTCATCGGTAACGTCGAAGTATTCTTCGATACCGGGATGGTGGATGGGTTCCGGATCCTGGTCGGGGATCAGGTTTTGCTCCGAGACATAGGCGATATAGGGCGCCTTGTCCGGCGTTTCGGCGAACAGGTGATAGTACGGCTGGTTTTTGTGCGGCCGCACGTCTTCCGGGATGCTGTCGTACCATTCTTCGGTATTGTCGAATTCAGGATCGACATCGAAAACAATGCCACGGAATCCATACACGCGGTGGCACACCGACATGCCGATATGAAACTTGGCGATAGAATGAGCCATGGCAAAAGCCTAGCACCGGCAAACGCCCTTGCCCACCCGTTTTGCCTAAAACCCCGGAAAACCGCGCAAAAAACGTCCGGTGGCGGGAAAGCCAGCCTCCGGACGCGGGTTTCCAAGAAAATTCGATTCTATAATTAAGCCTGCGCAGGATTGCGATTTAACAACCCGGCGCGGGCCAGCCAGCCCGGCGTTTCCGCCGTAAGATACTGTTCGATTTCCATTGCGTTACCGAACAAGGCGTCCAGCGCGTGCAATAGTATTGTAGAAAATAACGCCGAGTTTCCTCGATCGTGGCCCTTCGGGGCTCGTACTTCCTGATAAACATAATTCCACTCTCCGTCCTCTGGGAAGCCGTATTATCGAGAGAAATGTTTAAGGGAAACCGAATCAATACGTGTGTTTTGTTGCGCTGGCGGAACGGCTTTCCAAGCCTTCCACCAACCTCGGGAAAAGATGCCCTGTCTTGACATAGATGGTGCATCCCTCGGTGCTGAACGGCGTATGGACGCTGCCGGCGGGGTTGCGCAGCCACGTCCCTTTTGGATAGCGCCCGTGCTCGTCCTCGAAAATACCGTCGAGGACAAAGATTTCCTCACCACCAGGGTGACCATGAAAGTTAAATTCGGTGCCTGCGGCCCATTTCACCAGGGCGACGTGTTCGGAGCCGTGTTCATGCAGGGGCATAACCGACAACCCCTCGACCAAACCCGTTCGCCACTCGGTCTTGTTGGTGTCGATGCGGACGTATTCATGATCCTCCGGGTCCATTTGCCAAAGTTTGACAAAAATCGTCGTCCCGTCTTTGCTGTGGGGGCGGTGCTCGGACCCGACCGGGTTGCGCACATAGGTGCCGGGTCCGAAGTTGCCGTATTCGTCCGAGAAGACACCGTCGAGCACAATGTATTCCTCGCCCCCGGTGTGCACATGTGAGCGGAAGTGACTGTCCGGCGCATAGCGAACGATGGTTGACGCCCGCCCGGCCTCGGCCCCGTCTCGTTCCAGCATGCGACGCTGAACGCCGGGAAGGGGAGAATCAACCCAATCCAGTTGTTCCGAGTAGACGACGGCGCGTTGGTCCAGGTTGGCGTTGATCTTCATCATGCTTGTTCCTGTCTAACCCTAAGCGGTCCGCTTAAGTGAAACCCGGGGCGCGTCATTTTTGATTTCCAGAGCCGCTTCCAGCTCGGCGATGCGCTGGTTCAGGGGCCGGACGGCCTTCGCCACCTGTTCGTCAACATAGTCCGCCATCTCGGTTTCAGTAAAGCGCCGCGTGATGTGTTGCGGGCAATTGACATCCCAGGCATCGACTTCGAAAACGACCGCCTGTTCCGGCACGCCGACGCCGTCGGCATCTGTTAATTGGGCCAGCAGATCGGCGTCATCTTCGACAACCCTGGCCCGGCCCCAGACCTTGATCCGGCGGCGGTTGGGATAATCCATGAGGAAGATATAGGCCTTGTCGTTTTCTAAAAGGTTTCCGGTGGTGATGTACTGCCGGTTGCCGCTGAAATCGGCAAAAGCCAGCGTACGATCATCAATGACCTTGAGAAAACCGGGTTTGCCGCCACGATGTTGAACATAGGGCTGGCCATCGGCGTTAGCGGTTGCCAGATAAAAAGAATCGCGCCCAGCGATGAACCCGGCCAGCCCAGCGGTGACGGTATTCCTCCACCCGGCTTTTTCTTCCATGCGGGCATACCCGCCGCGCGAGCCTTTAAGTTCCTGCACCGCCTTGACGGTCGGGGTAAAGGCAATGTCGCTGGTAAATTCATTCATTTTTAAGAACTCCCCGCATTTTCGGTGGACTTTTAATTACCCCGTGGAGACCAAGGCCGAATGTTGTCGCCCCGGCCTTGGCTCCTGACGGGACAAGAAAGTCATTAGTTGATGTCGATCGCGTCGAAATCAGCTTCCAGAAGATTGGCTTCTTCGATGATGTCCAGGTTTTCCACGACTTCTCCGTGGTCGATGAAGGCATCGCCTTCGAAGGAATAATCTAACTCGGCATCGGCGACTTGCACTGTCAGGGGAACAAAACCCTGCTCAAGGTTGGAATCGTCAGCAAAGGCTTGTCCCGTAGAAGCAACGCCGGCAATCCCGACAAGAGCAGAAAGGGTACCGGCCGTAAGGATGTTTCGAATGGTCATAATGTTTTATCCAATTCAAGTTCAAAGGTTGAGGTTAAGAGGGTCTTCTCATTCTCCGCACCGGGGTTTCAAACCCTTGGCGCGCTGAATTAGGCCGATTTATATACAGACCTGTCTGTTTTGTCAACAAAGAAATACAAAAAAATGAGCAAAAACTACATAAAAAGTTCAACTATTTGTTTTATATTGTTTTATTATAGTTATATTTTTGACTTATTGCCCAGACAGCAAGGTATTATATAAAAATAGCTTGAATTTTTCCGAATTCCTTTGTAATAATACCGACTGGTTTGTATATATCAGACACGTATACGGGAATTCGACCATGGCTTCTTCCAAACGCGACCATTTAGTCGATACGGCGCTCGACCTTTTTTGCCGACATGGCTTTCATGCCACCGGTATCGACAAAATCCTCGCCGCCTCCGGCGTCGCCAAAATGACGATGTACAAACACTTCAAGTCCAAAGACGAATTAATCCTGGCGGCGTTGCATCGAAACGATGAAAAATTCCGCAACGGCCTAATGCGCGATATCGAACGCAAGGCCAAAACACCCCGTGATCGAATACTAGCAATCTTCGATTATCTTGGAGACTGGTTTGCCAAAAGCGGTTTTACGGGATGCACATTCATAAATGCGACGGCGGAATATGCCGCCTCGGACAATCCCATTCATGCCGCCGCCGCCGAACACAAACGTCTTATTTACGGCTACATCTTCGATCTGACCAAGGCGGCCGGGGCCAAGGATCCTGACGCCCTGGCCAATGGGTTGGCGCTGTTGGCGGAAGGCGCCGTTGTCATGGCCCATGTCTCCGGCAATAAAGATGCTTCCGGACAAGCCAAAAGAACAGCCGAAATTTTATTGGCCGACGCCGGAGTCTGAACCGCCCTCCCAGGGCGGGCATGAAGGAGGAAACATGACCAAGAACGCACCCCGGACCATCCGCCTCGACGCGGCCGACAACGTCATCGTCGCCTTGGGCGATATCGCCATGGAAACGGAAATCCCCGGCGAGAATGTATCGACGCTAATCGCCATTCCATCTGGTCACAAGATATCGACGGCGGCCATTTCGAAAGGCCAGGCCGTGCGTAAATTCAATCAGACCATCGGTTTCGCCACCACCGACATTCCCCCGGGCGGCCATGTCCACACACAAAACTGCGAATTCGCCGAGTTCGAGCGTGATTACGCATTCGGCGAAGAGGCGACGGAGACACAATTTTTACCGCCGTCTGACAGCGCCACCTTTCAGGGCTACCGTCGCGCCAATGGCGACATCGGGACACGCAATTACATCGGAATCCTGACCTCGGTCAACTGTTCGGCAACAGTCGCCAAGCACATGGCCGAACGCATCAATCGTTCCGGCATACTGGACGACTATCCGGGTGTTGACGGCGTCGTCGCCTTTGTCCACGGCTCGGGATGTTGCCTGGACGCCAATGACGAAGGCTTCGCCAACCTGCAACGTACGCTGTGGGGCTACGCGCGCCACGCCAACTTCGCCGGCGTGCTGATGGTCGGCCTCGGCTGCGAGGTCAACCAGATCCCGCTGTTTCTGGAACTCTACGGGCTCAAGCAATCGGATAGCTTCCACGCCATGGTCATGCAGGACACCGGCGGTACGCGGAAAACCATCGAGGAAGGCGTCAAACGGATCGAGGCCATGCTGCCCGCCGCCAACGCCTGTGCGCGCGAACCGGTCCCCGTCGGCGGGCTTAGCGTCGCCCTTCAATGCGGCGGGTCCGACGGCTATTCAGGCATTACCGCCAACCCGGCCATGGGGGCTGCAGTGGATAATCTGGTCCGACACGGCGGCACCGCCATCCTTGCCGAGACGCCGGAAATCTACGGCGCCGAGCATCTGTTGACACGCCGCGCCGCCAGTAGAGAAGTCGGCGAAAAACTGATCGAGCGCATCCGCTGGTGGGAAGACTATACTCGGCGCAACAACGGCGTCATGGATAACAACCCGACGCCCGGCAACAAGGCCGGCGGACTGACGACCATTCTGGAAAAATCATTAGGCGCGGCTGCTAAGGGCGGCACGACTAATTTGACCGGCGTCTATAAATACGCCGAACCTGTCACCACCACCGGCTTCGTCTTCATGGACAGTCCCGGCTACGACCCCTGCTCGATCACCGGCCAGGTCGCGTCAGGCGCCAACCTTGTCTGTTTTTCGACCGGCCGCGGCTCTGCCTTCGGCTTCAAGCCGTCGCCGTCGATCAAGCTTGCCACCAACACGGCCATGTATAACCGCCTGGAAGAGGACATGGACATCAACTGCGGCGCCATCGCCGACGGTGACAAGAGCGTCGATGACATGGGCCGGGAAATTTTCGAATACCTGATCGAAGTCGCGTCAGGCAAGAAATCAAAATCGGAAGAATTCGATTACGGCGACAACGAATTCATTCCCTGGCACATCGGCACAGTGATGTAGAGGGCTGTTGACGCTTAAAATTATAGAAGTTTGAAACGATCGCGCTCTGGTGTTTGCGAACCGGCTGAGAGACGTGGCATATATATACGCCTTTTGGGAGGGCGCGCCGATGCTCTATCGCTATCTTCTTGTCGTCCGTTTTGCCCTGATCAACGCTGTCGCCACAGGCCTGCTGGGCGCCGCCTATCTGCAAGGCTGGCTTGACGCCGTGCTCAATGCGCATCTGGTTGAACTGTCGGTAATCATCTTTCTTGTATTCCTTTATGGCCTCGTGCTCTGCGGCGTCCTGGTTTTGCGCCACGGCAAGGAACTCGACGATATCAACTCCGGCAATCCAACTCCGCAATCGCGGGCCGGCAAGTTCCTCGCCCGGACCAAAAATTCGCCGCCGGAAAGCCGTTCCATTTTGGTGATGGCGTTGCGCCTGAAAATAACCGACACCATCGTCGTCGTCCGCAATGTCGCCAATTCGCTGGTCCTGTTGGGGCTCATCGGCACCGTCATCGGTTTCATCATCGCGCTGTCGGGCGTCGATCCGAAGGCCGTCTCGGAAGTCGAAAACGTCGCCGCCATGATCTCGACCCTGATCAGCGGCATGTCCGTCGCCTTGAACACAACGCTGGTCGGCGCGGTGTTGTATGTGTGGCTGATCATCAATTACGGAATCCTCACCTCCGGCACCGTTGAATTGATCACTACCATCATCGAGACCAGAGAATCCCGCGCCCCCGGGGGGGATGCCAATGCAACGGGGCCTTGATTACCTGGATGAAGACACCTGGGGGACGGTATTTCGCGACGTCATCATGTTGGCCCTCATCGGCTTTGTCGCCATGGTCATTATGCTGTTGCCCCACATCACGCCGAAGCAGGAAGACGCAGAAGACCAAAAGGCGCCGGGCAATGTCGTCATCGAAATGCACTGGCCGACGGACATGCCCTATGACCTCGACCTTTGGGTGCAGGCGCCGAGGGAGGCCCCCGTCGGGTTCTGGAACCAGGGCGGCGTTACCTTCAATTTGCTGCGCGATGATTTGGGCGGCGAAGGCGATGCAACCAAGGAAAATTATGAAATTACTTATTCGCGCGGCATTCCGGCTGGGGAATACATCGTCAACGTGCACATGTACGGCCCCCTGCCCGAGGGCGTGACGGTGCCGGTCAACGTCGTCGTCAGCGCCAAGCCGAAATACGGCGATATGCATCAATTGCTGGAGACCACCATCAACATGACAAAACGCAATCAGGAAGAAACCGCCTATCGGTTCCGCCTGACCGAGGACGGCGAACTGGTCGAGGGCAGCGTCAGCACGCTGCGCCGGCCGCTGATTACGGGCCACAAGGGGTTCTTGAGGGAAAAATAATGGATATTATTTTCTTTGTCTTTGCCGGCGCCACCGGCGTCGCCGCAGCATTAGCTTCCATCGCCATCTGGGCGCCGCGCCTGACCAGGGTGCGGGTACTTGCTTTGACCATCACGATGTTATTCATCCCGGTCGTCTACGTCGAAATGGTCGAGATGCTTTCCAAGCCCAAACCCATGAGTTTCGAATGGTACGAGCGCAACACCACCAAGGCGCTGTTGCTGGGCACATCTTTGGATGAAGGCAAGGCGATTTACCTGTGGCTTCGCCTCGACGGGTCGCTGGAACCGCGAAATTATAAAGTTCCCTGGAACCTGAAACTGGCCGAAAAACTGGAAGACGCCGTCGATGACGCGGTGCGCAACAATTCCACCATCATTCTCGAGAACCCGTTCTCGCGCAAAAGCTTCGAAGACATGGGCGACATGAGTGTGCGCATCGTGCCGCCCCCGGTGCCGCCCCTGAAAATGCCGCAGCCAGCGCCGAGGTTCTTTAATCCGCGCGGCCAGAGTATTTAAAGCCGCCCGCAACAGAGACATGACTTGCCCAACTTGGTATGTTAGAAGCGGCGTCTCCGACGGCGCTGGTGGGGCGTAGTTTAACGGTAGAACGAGCGGCTCTGACCCGCTTAGTCCTGGTTCGAATCCAGGCGCCCCAGCCAATACAAAGGCAACAATAAAAGCAGAATACTCGACAGAGTTAATGGAGGCGTCTTCGTGCCGCACGGTCCAGGCAAGCAACCGGTTTATGGCGCCATTGATCTCGGCACCAATAACTGCCGCCTGCTGATGGCCAGTCCTGCTGACAACATTGATGGCCTTCGCGTTATCGACGCCTTTTCGCGCATTGTCCGTCTTGGTGAAGGGTTGGGCGCCTCGGGGCGATTGTCCGAAGACGCCATGAACCGCACCATCGAGGCGCTTAAAATATGCGCCGACAAGATACATAGACAAGAAGTCCGCCAGTCCCGCGCCATCACCACCGAAGCCTGCCGCCGGGCCGATAACGGCGATGAATTTCTGCTTCGGGTGAAACGTGAAACCGGGCTGGAAATTAAGACCATCACCGCCGTTGAGGAAGCCGAACTGACCCTGGCGGGATGTACGCCATTGCTGAATACGGGCCACGCGCGGGTGTTGATGTTCGATATCGGCGGCGGCAGTACGGAGGTGATGTGGATCGAGACCAATCCGGGCGAGCATCCGAAACCCATTGAAATTTTGTCCCTGCCCTTCGGCGTCGTAAATTTGACCGAAGAATACGGCCACGATTCCCTGTCTGTCGACGTTTACGAAGAGGTCATCAAGCGCGTTGATCAGGCGCTGGCGCAGTTCGAGGAACGTCACGCCATTTGCGCCGAGATCGAGGCCAAGCGGGTGCATGTTTTGGGGACGTCCGGCACCGTCACCACCTTCGGCGCCATTTATCTCGACCTCGCCAGTTACGACCGGGCGCGCGTCGATGGCTTGTCCATCCGCTTTGAAAGCGTGCACGCCATTGCCGCCAAGCTGGCCGGCATGGATAACGCGCAGCGCAAGGCGCACCCTTGCATCGGTCTCGGCCGGGAAGATTTGATGGCCATGGGCTGCGCCGTCATTACCGCTATTTGCCGTCGTTGGCCGGCGCAGAATCTTACCGCCGCCGACCGCGGCATTCGCGAAGGCCTGTTGCTGTCGATGATGGCCGAAGAGCGGAATTCTGCGCATGGCTAGAAAACCGGCATCAAAAAAAGGCTCGGGTAGAAAGGGTTCAGGGGGTTCCGGGCGCGGCAGGACCGAAAAGCTCAAAACCGCCAAAAGACGCAAAAAATCATCCGTCCTGTGGCTGAAACGACAGCTGGGCGACCCGTACGTCGCCAGTGCCCGCGACCAGGGACTGCGATCGCGGGCAGCTTTTAAGCTGATGGAACTGGACGACCGCTTTGGTTTTTTGAAGCCGGGCCGGCGCATTGTCGATTTGGGCGCAGCACCAGGCGGCTGGACCATGGTCGCGGTGGAGCGCGTAAATTCCCAGGGGGCAAATAAGGGGGCTGGAAATGGTAAACAAGGCAAGGTCGTCGGCATGGATATACAAGAAGCCCCCCCCATTTCAGGGGCGACGTTAATTCATCACGATTTTCTCGACGAGGCGGCGCCGGGAATGCTGATGGAAATTTTGAACGGGCCCGCCGACGTCGTGCTGACCGACATGGCGGCGTCGGCAACGGGCCATGCGAGCACCGATCATCTTCGCATCGTCGGCCTGCTCGAAGCCGCCTTCGACTTCGCCTGTGACGTATTGGCGCCGGGCGGGTGTTTCGTCGGCAAGGTGTTCAAGGGCGGCACCGAGGGAGAGCTTTTAAAGGCGATGAAAAAACGCTTCAAATCCGTGCGCCACGCAAAACCCCCCGCAAGCCGAAAAGAATCCGCCGAGTCCTATGTCATTGCCCAAGGGTTTAAAGGGGGATCCAAAGATCAGGCCGGGGAACAAGCCGGGGGATAAGCCGGGTTCCGGGCTTGGCAACCACCGGTTTGTGTGTATGATTGCGCGCCAACCCGGTCCTATTAAGACAACAGGCGGATGACTGGAGATGGCATGACCTTCCTCGAAGCACTAACTTTTGACGACGTTCTCCTGGTGCCCGCTAGGTCCAGTGTCCTACCCGCCAACGCCGACACCTCGACCCGTCTGACCAGAACCATCCGCCTCGGCATTCCGCTGATCTCGGCGGCCATGGATACGGTCACGGAAAGCAAGCTTGCCATCGCCATGGCCCAGAACGGCGGCATCGGCGTTATCCACAAAAACCTGACCCCGGAAGAACAGGCCGGCGAAGTCCGTATCGTCAAAAAATTCGAATCTGGCATGATCGTCAACCCGTTCACCATCGCCCCGCAAGCGACCCTCGCCGATGCGCTGCGCATCAAAGAAAGCCATAACATTTCTGGCATCCCGGTGGTCGAGAAGGATAGCGGCCTGCTGGTCGGCATCCTGACCAACCGCGACGTGCGTTTCGCCGACAACCTGGAACAACCGGTCAGCGAGCTGATGACGCCGCACACCAAAGAAACCCCGCTGATTACCGTCAGCGAGGATACGGGACGCGAGGACGCCAAGCGATTGCTGCACCAGCACCGCATCGAAAAGCTGCTCGTCGTCGATGATAAATTTCGCTGTGTCGGCCTGATGACGGTCAAAGACATCGAAAAAGCGCAAACCCATCCCAACGCGTGCAAGGACGACCAGGGCCATCTTCGCGTCGCCGCCGCCACCGGCGTCGGTGATGAAAGCATCTCCCGCGCCGAGGCTTTGTTGGACGCCGGTGTCGATGTCATCGTCGTCGATACGGCGCATGGCCATTCTGAAGGCGTACTGGAAACCGTGGACCGGATCAAAAAACTTTCAAATTACGTGCAGGTCATTGGCGGCAACGTCGCCACCGCCGACGGCGCCAAGGCGCTGATTGATTCCGGGGCCGATTGCGTTAAAGTCGGTATCGGGCCGGGCACCATCTGCACGACGCGCATGGTCGCCGGTGTCGGCATGCCGCAATTTTCCGCCGTCATTGAGGTCGCCGAAGCCTGCCAAAAAGCCGACGTGCCGTTTATCGCCGACGGCGGCATCAAATATTCCGGCGATCTGGCCAAGGCCATCGCCGGCGGCGCCGAGAGCATCATGGTCGGCTCGCTTTTCGCCGGCACCGACGAAAGCCCCGGCGAGGTATTCCTGTATCAGGGCCGGTCCTATAAATCCTACCGCGGCATGGGCTCGCTGGGCGCCATGGCGCGGGGATCGGCGGACCGTTACTTCCAGGAAGACGTTAGCGACAACCAGAAATTCGTTCCCGAAGGCGTTGAAGGGCGTGTCCCTTACAAGGGACCGGCGGCCAATATCATTCATCAACTGGTCGGCGGTTTGCGCGCCGCCATGGGCTATACAGGCAACGCCTCCATTCCCGACCTGCAGAAAAACGCCCAATTCCGCCGGATCACATCGTCCGGGCTGCGCGAAAGCCATGTCCATGACATCACCATCACCCGCGAAGCCCCCAATTACCGCTCCGACGGCTAGGGTACGGTAATGACCCCCGGCGCGCGCATTCAGGCGGCGCTTGAAATTTTGGACAAAATCCACGCCCAGAACGATCCCGCCGATCGCATTATCGACAAATATTTCCGCAAACGCCGTTTCGCCGGCTCCGGCGACCGCCGCGCCATCCAGGAAAGGGTGTATGCCGTGCTGCGCCACCGGGCGCGGCTCGACTGGTGGGTCGAGCGCACCGGATTCGTCATCGAACCGGGCCCTAGGCCAAGATTGATTGCCGAATTAGCCCTTGAAGACAAATCATCGCCGGAAGACACCAAAGGGCTTTTTTCCGGCGCCACCCATTGCCCCGCCGCCTTGTCACCGAAGGAAGAAGAACTCGCCCACAACCTCTATGGCCGTCCTTTGACCCATGCCGACATGCCGCGTCCGGTAAGAATGGAATACCCGGACTGGATGGACCGCTCCTTAAACACCCTTTGGCCGAAAACCCTGGAAAAGGAATTATCCGCCCTCAACCAACAAGCCCCGGTCGACCTTCGCATCAACATGCTGAAAACGACCCCGGAACAGGCCCTAAAAGCGTTGCAGTCGGAATACGTTGAAGCCGAACCGACACCGCTGTCGCCGATCGGCCTCAGATTGACCGGCAAAACGCGCCTCGCCGGCACGAGCGCTTATAAAAAAGGCTGGATCGAGGTCCAGGATGAAGGCTCGCAGCTGATTGCGCTTTTGTGCGGCGCCCGCCCGGGCTTGAGCGTCGCTGATTTCTGCGCCGGCGCCGGCGGCAAGGCGCTGGCCCTGGCCGCCGCCATGGCCAAAGACGGCCAAATCGAGGGCAATCTCTGGGCTACGGATATCTCCAGTTACCGCCTCGGGCACATGCTCCCCCGCCTGCAACGGGCCGGGGCGGAGCGTGTCCACATCAAGGCCGTCGCCGCCAGAAACGATGACTGGGTCAAAAAAAACGCCGCCACCTTTGACCGCGTGCTGGCCGATGTTCCGTGCACCGGCACCGGGGCCTGGCGCCGAGACCCCAACGCCAAATGGCGCTTTACGCCTGACGACCTGGACGATTTGATTGCTCAACAGCAGCGCATCCTGGACATGGCCAAAACCCTGGTCAAACCGCAAGGGCGGCTGATTTACGCTACATGTTCCCTGTTGCAGGAGGAAAATGAGCGACAATTGACCTGGTTTCTGGAAAATAATGCCGATTTCCAGGCCCTACCCATCGATCAGGTATGGTCTGCAACCGTCGGTGGCCCGGCCCCGCCCGCCGGGCCGTGCCTGCGCCTCAGCCCTGCTTCCACCGGGACGGACGGCTTCTTTTGCGCGGTCATGGAGCGGAATTAAGGTTTTCACGGTTTTCACCGCTAATGGCCTTTTTGTGAAGGATTTTGGGCCGTAAGGTGTCAAAAACGTTGCAATTTGGTCTTAAATGGCTTATATACCGCTGTGAATCATCGTGTGATCTTAGGTAGTTAGTATCTGAGAGTTTGTTAGCTGAGAAACTGGTTGGGGCAAAAAGTTTCTGGAAAAACAACCTGCTACGGTGCGCCGCCAGGTCTTTTTGGCGGGGTTTTTTTTTCCAAAAAGCATAAATAATCACTCAGCCTTAAATTGAGGAGTTTCCCATGGCCAGCCGCCGCAACGACAATAAAAAGCCCAAGTCCGACCGCCAGAACGAGCAGAAGGAACGTCCCTGCCTGATGTGTAACAAGTCCTTTGTTTCCGAACATTTCGGCCAGCGCGTCTGCCCAACTTGCAAGGGCACGGCGGCATGGCGTTCAGGTGGTGAAGCGGCTTAAACTCAAGTTTGGCTAAACACCCGCGCCTTCTCCATTCGGACCGCGAGTAGAGAAATGAAAAAAAGCAAAAAAAACCAGTTTGATTCCGGTCGCGCCCAAAAAAAAATGAGCACGGCTTTCAAGCAGTCTGCCGCAAAGAAAGCCAAGCAGGCAAAAGAAAAAGCCAAGCGCGAAGAAGAACGGATCCCCGTCTAAACTTCATTTGGTTAGTGCCCGCCTTTAGTTAGTGCCCGCCTTGTTTCTCGACATAGCGTTGATGATATTCTTCCGCCCGCCAGAATTCCGCCGCCGGAGAGATTTCGGTAACGATGGCGCCACCCACCCGCCCTGTCGCTTGTAGTTGCAGCATCGAAGCGCGGGCCTTTTCATCCTGTCCGGGCGATTGGAAGAAAATACAGGACCGGTACTGCGATCCCACGTCCCAGCCTTGCCGGTTGAGTTGAGTCGGATCGTGGCAGCCCCAAAACACCCCCAGAAGCGTATCGAAACTGACCCGGTCCGGATCGAACATTACCTCGACGACCTCGGCGTGGCCGGTCTTGCCGCCGCAAACGTTTTCATACGTGGGGTTTGGCACCGTTCCGCCTGAATACCCGACAACTGTGTCCGTAACACCATCGACACGGCAAAAGGCAGCTTCGACACCCCAAAAGCACCCGGCCCCGAATATCACTTTTTCCACCATCTTTTCCGTCCCTGCCCTTATTCCAAAAACGACGTAAATCCCCGATACTCCGCCATCATATTTCGAAACCTGCCGCCGCATTAAAAATATTCTTCGAAGCCATCACCAGGGGCGTCCCCGACGCCCTGGTCCTGAGGGATGTGGACCGCACCATCACATCACGCTTACTCTATTTTTTCTTTGTTTTCATTGCGTTATATAGTGACTATCGTCACTGCACCAACGCCCCATCGCCTCCTCGTCGGTGACTGCAAACAGAAATTCCCCCAAGCCCTCAAGCGCTTGGCAGGCCGCAAACATGGCCCCCGTTTCAGGATCGTCGTCGATATCTAGCGTCTTGGGCACGATTTTTCCTTAATTTCCTCACCTAAGTTTAAGTATTCCCGTCAGGCGTCCGTCGGTCAACGTTTCCCGGTCGATGGGGACATGGTTGCTTCTTGACGATGCCCCCAACAAGGCCCACATTTAATGCGTTCCGAGGGGAGCCCCGGCAAGGGGCTGAGAAGCCGTTACTGCTCATTAGTCCTAGTAGGGCACGGCGACCCTAAGAACCTGATCCGGGTCATGCCGGCGTAGGGATAGGAGTTCCAGCCATGAACGTTATTAATACACCCAAAAATTCCGACATCACCACCGGGTCGCTGCCTGCCAGCCGCAAGATTTACGTCAAGGGCGACATCAACCCCGATATCCGCGTCCCCATGCGCGAAATCGCTTTGCACGAGACCTCGGGCGAGCCGCCCGTCGTCGTCTATGACACGTCCGGTCCCTATACGGACCCGGCCGAAACCATCGACATCGAAGCCGGCCTGAAAAGGCTGCGCGAACCATGGATCAAAGCCCGCAGCGATGTCGAAGAATACGAAGGCCGCGAGGTCAGGTTCGAGGACAACAACGCCGCGGACGAAAAGCTGGTGCCCGTTTTCCCGATCAGCCATAAGCCCATGCGCGCCAAAAAAGGCTCGGTGGCCCAAGTCAAATATGCCCGTGACGGCATTATCACGCCTGAAATGGAATTCATCGCCATCCGCGAAAATATGGGCCGCCGGCACGACCCCGCCGCAGCCAAGGCGGTCATCGGGCAAGGCGAAAGCTTCGGCGCCGCCATCCCCGAGTACGTCACCCCCGAATTCGTCCGCGACGAGGTAGCCCGCGGCCGCGCCATTATCCCCGCCAACATCAACCACCCGGAACTGGAACCGCAAATCATCGGCCGTAACTTCCTGGTCAAGATCAACGCTAATATCGGCAATTCGGCGGTCACGTCGTCAGTCGCCGATGAAGTCGATAAAATGGTCTGGGCGACAAGATGGGGCGCTGATAACGTCATGGACCTCAGCACCGGCAAAAACATCCACAACATCCGCGAATGGATTATCAGGAATTCCCCCGTCCCCATCGGCACCGTGCCGATCTATCAGGCGCTGGAAAAAGTCGAGAGCGCCGAAGATCTGACCTGGGAAATTTTCCGCGATACCATCATCGAGCAATGCGAGCAAGGCGTCGATTATTTCACCATCCACGCCGGCGTGCGCTTGAAATACATCCACCTTACGGCGGACCGGATTACCGGCATTGTGTCGCGCGGTGGCTCGGTGATGGCCAAATGGTGCCTGGCGCATCACAGGGAAAACTTCCTCTACGACAATTTCGAAGAACTCTGCGACATCATGGCCGCTTATGACGTCTCCTATTCATTAGGGGATGGATTACGCCCCGGCTGTTCCTCCGACGCCAACGACAGGGCGCAGTTTCTGGAACTCGACACACAAGGCGAACTCAACAAGATCGCCTGGGAGAAAAACGTCCAGGTCATGAACGAAGGCCCCGGCCACGTGCCCATGCACAAGATTAAAGCCAACATGGACAAACAACTGGACGTCTGCGGCGAAGCGCCGTTCTATACGCTCGGACCCCTGGTCACCGACATCGCGCCCGGCTACGACCACATCACGTCAGGCATTGGGGCTGCCATGATCGGCTGGTTCGGCACCGCCATGCTGTGTTACGTGACGCCGAAAGAGCACTTAGGGCTTCCCGACCGCCACGATGTCAAGGTCGGCGTCGTAACCTACAAGATCGCGGCGCACGCGGCGGATGTCGCCAAAGGCCACCCCGGCGCTCAAGCCCGCGACGACGCCCTATCCCGGGCGCGGTTTGAGTTCCGCTGGCAAGACCAATTCAACCTCGGCCTCGACCAGGAAACGGCGAAAGACTTCCACGACCAGACCATGCCCAAAGACGCCCACAAGACGGCACATTTCTGCTCCATGTGCGGCCCCAAATTCTGCGCCATGGAAATCACCAACCAGGTCCGCGAATACGCCAAAAACGGCATGGCGGAAATGGCTGAGAAGTTTGAGGCGGAGGGGGGGGAGCTTTATAAGGAAGGGTATGTGGAGAAAGGCGGGAAGCCTGAGGCGGCGGAGTAGATAATCCTTTAGGGATTATCCTTATAATTTTCTGTGCTCTGGTGCTTTTGGACACCAAGCTACTCTTCCTTTTCGAATGAAAAAACGTCTCCGGATAACATTGTTGCCGGCCCTGTTGCTGGCCCTTCTCCTCCCCCTGCCCGCCCGCGCGCAACAGATGGCCGTCGATCTGGAACTCATCCTCATGGCCGACGCGTCGGGCAGCATCGGTGAGGACGAATTCCAGCTCCAGCGCCAGGGCTATGCCCAGGCCCTCTTGGACCCACGCGTACTTGACGCCATCCGCCACGGGCGGCACGGGCGCGTGGCGCTGGCTTACGTGGAGTGGAGCGGAGCGCACATGCAACACGCCATCGTTCCCTGGACATTGATCGAGGCTAAAACGGACCTCGCCTTCGTCGCCGGGCAATTATTGGAAACACCCCGCGAAATTTATTTCGGCGGCACGGCGCCGGGCAACGCCATTCTTTACGGAGTCGCTTCCATTCAGGCCAACGGCTTCAACGGGCGGCGCAAGGTGATCGACATTTCCGGCGATGGCGAGGACATCGACGGCATCCCCGCCACGCAAGGCCGCGACACCGCCGTCGCCCAGGGCATGACCGTCAACGGCCTGCCCATCATCGAGGAATGGCCGGAGCTGGCCGCTTTTTTCCGCGACAACATCATCGGCGGCCCGGGGGCGTTCCACGTCCCGGCAAAATACTTCAAGGATTTTGGCGTTGCCGTGCGCAAAAAGCTGATCCGCGAAATTGCAGGGGTGGGAGGAACCGGGGAAGAACTGGCGAAAATGCCCGAAGCGTCAAAGTAGGTTATTCATACCCTTTGCCCAACAACCACCCCCAAGCCAGCAGCAGAAAACACCCCGCCGCCGGCCCCGAACAACCAGAAGGTCTTCCATAAGGCTATTTCGCCCCGCCACAGCCAGAGAATCATCACCACCTCTTATCTACAGTCCCTGTCGCGGCTACTCAGTTATTTATCTCTTCCCTGGAAACATCGGCTAAATATTTGCTGACGGCCGTTGCCAGGATGTCCTGGTAGGTGCGTTCCATGGTCAGGGAGCAAGCCATCAATTCCCGGTATTCAGGCTCATGAAGCCGTACCGTGAAGGCACGCCGCTCGGCGGCTTTGGCTATTGCAAGGGCGGCATTGTCCTCTTCGTCTTTTTTCGAGACGGGCGGCCAAATCGGTTTGGAAAAGCCTTCTTCGTCACGGAAATGTTCCGGGGCGGTCACCCGTACGTATTGTTTTTTGCGCATAATTAACGATGAAAGGCCGGATGCCTCGGCCAGTTCCGGCCCGTGCCCGCCAACTTCATCAATGAAATCATCGCCAATACGGGCCATGATCCCGACCTCGACGGCAGGGGTCGGAATGGCTTCACCCTTGCTGGCAAAAAGATTGCGTCGTGGGTTTTCGGTTTCAAATTTAAACATGTCCTAAACCGCCTCCCCGAGAGAATACCCGAAGTCTGTGGACCGGCGTCCGAAGCCGGTCCTGAAATGGTTCTCGTTGCCGGCGCCTGAAGATTGTCCCCTCAATTCGGCAAGATGTTTTTTTTGGCGCTCGCGTTCCATTTTTATCAGGCGGGCGGAAATATATTGCCAAAGCTTGCCTAGTTCGGCCGCCGATTTTGAATCCGGCTGTGTTTCCATGACCGTCCTGCCGTCAATCATGGAGGTTGCAAAATCAGGATGCTGATGAATCGTTTCCGGGGCGACGGTGCCGTGTTGAGACAGCGCGACCGCTGTATCGCTGGTGATTTGAACTTCCGGCGTGGCTCCATTAACGACAAAAACCAACGGCTTGCCCTGCGCTTCGATAATGTCCAGGGTCGAGCCGACCGCCCTGAGGTCATGCGGACTGGGCCGGGTGGGAACGACGACCAGGTCTGCATAGCTAACGATTTCTTCGATAATGTCGGTAACGGCGGGCGGGGTATCGACAAATACAAGCTTAATGCCCCGGTGGCGAAGTTCTTCCAGGTCGCTCATCAGGTATTTAACCTGGGTTTTCAAAAACAACGGGGTTTCGACTTGCCTGGCGTTCCACCATTCCGAAAGGCTGCCCTGGGGGTCAGTGTCGACCACCGCCACCGGGCCCAGGCCCATAAGTTCCGCCTGCACCGCCAATTGACCACACAACGTGGTTTTTCCCGAGCCGCCCTTTTGTGAGGAAAAAACAATCGTCCGCATGGGCATGTCGGCGAACATTGAAGCCTCCAGCCTATTTTGGGAAGGTTTGGAGGCAGACCGTGAAATCAGCCCATCTGAATTGACGTTTAACATTAAAGACTCCTTTCGGTGGCCCCGCTGCCAAAGCCTGATGTAACAGACCCTAGGCCGGTGGCTTTGCGTCCCGCCGTTTCCAACGGTTTGCCGTTTCGAGGAACTATCCTTGTTAAATTCATAACAAGGATCATACGAATCCAAAGTACCTGAAAACCCTCAGATACTCTGTGATGCACGTCACAGCATGGAATTAATTTTTATATATGGGCAATTTTGGGAGCGCCTGGCTAAATTTCCGCTCGCGGTCAGCTGCCGCTCTTCGCCTGTTGTTTTATCCCGGTCGCGGCTAGCTGCCACTCTTCGCCTCTTGAAGCCACGCATCCCGATATTTGCGAATATCCCCCGGCGCATGGCGCGCCTTTTTGTTCGTCGGCGGCAGTTCTTCATCGCGGAAAAACGCCGGCAGTTCGTCATCCTCAATCGTAAAGCCGGCACGCTCATTGAATTCCATCTCCAACTCCAGCGTCTCGCGGCCAAGGTCGTTAATAAAATTCTCCGGCAAATCGGTGCCGTGGGCGTTGTTCATCGCCTCGATCATCATTTTATGGTGCGGGTTGGTGACCGTGCGCCCGAACACGCAAAGCCCCAAGCTGTCTGCCGCCGCGCTGGCGATCTGCACGCCCATGCTCATTTCGGTCAGCTCTTCCGTCGTCTTGCCGACGCATTCCTGGCCTGGAAGATTGCCTGTCGTGTGGTCGGCGCCCTGCGCCGTCACCATCATGGAAATGCCGGTGACCTCAATCACCCGCGGGTCATAGGCGCTGAGCGCCTGTTTTTTGATTACCGGCACGCGGGTGACATTGTAATGTTCACCGACGCGGGCCGTACCCTGAGCCAACAGCTTGCCGCGCTCGGTGCCACCCCGCATATCTTCGAGCGCCGTTTCCATAAATTTAACGTCGCCGAAAGTCGCCTCGCCGGCTTCCATCAACACCCCCAATGTCGCGCCGACTTCAATAGTATCGGCGCCCAAATCATTGACGGTTTCATTCAGCCGCGCCACGTCGTCGGGCTCGGTAATACCGACGTTGGTGCCGAGCAGGCAAAGCGTCTCGTATTCCAGCGGCGAGACTATTTCCTTGCCCTCACCGTCGACATAAACATTGGAGCATTTAATCATGCACCCCGGCATACAGGCGTGCGTGTGCTCCCCGCCGCGTGAATTATTAAGATCACGGATATAATCGCCGCCCATTTTGTGAACGTCCTTATCCGTATCGACCTGTTGGCCGGACGAAAAGTTGTTCACCGGCAAGCCGCCCAGATGGTTGGTCAAATCCGAAACCTGCATAGTGCCGTTGCGGCCCATAGATTGCGCCGCCCCGTCATCGCGGATTTTGGCACCGTAATCCTTGACCGCCACCATCAGCTTTTTGCGGTCATGAAACGTCGGCATCTTGGCCTTGTCGCAAACGATGGCCTTGACCTTCTTCATGCCCATGACGGCTCCGACCCCGCCCCGGGCCGATATGCGCACCGGGCGATTTTCATTATCGGAAAACGCGACACCGGCGACCAGCCCCTGATATTCGCCGACCGGCCCGCACAGCGCCAACGAAACCTTGTCGCCGTATTTTTCATGCAGCATCCTGGCAGCTTCAAAATTGCCAAGACCTAAATAGGGCGCAGCATCTTCAAAGGTAATCTCGTGGTCCTTGGTAATGCGGATCACCACCCAGTCGTCGGCAGCCCCTTCCAGCGTGAAGCCTGCGATTTCCAGTTGCCCCAGGGCAAAGGCAAAGGTGCCACCGGCGTTGGCTTCCTTGATGCCGCCGGTGAGCGGGCTTTTGCAACCAACCGAAATGCGGTTGGCGTTGGAAAAATTGGTCCCGGCGAACGGCCCGGCGGAAAAAATCAACGGGTTTTCCGGCGACAAAGGATCGACCTCCGCCAGTCCCCGGTCCAGCATCGTCTTAACGATCAACCAGCGCCCGGCACGAACGACATCTTCCCCGTCCAGTTCCCTTGCCTCGGCGGTTTTGCTATTGAGATCGATGGAAAAGAATGTACGCATGAAAAGCCCCGCTCCCCTTGTAATTTCTTTGGAATCCCTAGGAAATCCCTGGGGAATACCTATGGGTTTTCTGAAATTCTGCTGGCAATTAAATAGGCTGCAAAGGGGGGGAAAACAAGGGGGGTAACAGCCTCAAATGCGGTCCCTTAGTCGCCCCTCCCCCGATGTCCGCTAATAGCCATAAGCGGACATAGTTAATGGATCGGAAGCAATGGCAAACTTACCAATATCGTCCCGTATGGTTATATTGATTAAACCTTCCCACTTGGCAACTCCGGAACTTACCGTTGCTACACTTGGAATGATAAATTATAGGCAAGTACAATCGTGCTGACACCAAAAGACAGCTTAGCAATTCCAAGCCTAACCCGGTTATACCGGGCGGGGACAGTTGTTCCTGGTGATGTCGTCGACGCTGTTCTTACCCGCATTACCAACTATGCCGGTGATAATGTCTGGATCCATTTGCTTCCCCGCGAAACCATTATTGCTCGAGCCGATGAATTGACACAGATCGGAGACAAAGATTTACCGCTTTACGGTATTCCCTTTGCCATTAAGGACAATATTGATTTTGCCAGTCATCCGACGACCGCCGGTTGTCCCGCCTATTCATATAATGCCGAGGAAACCGCGCCAGCAGTTCAGGCCCTGATCGACGCCGGTGCGATATTGGTCGGCAAAACCAATCTTGACCAATTCGCCACTGGGTTGGTAGGGACGCGAACGCCCTATGGCGCGTGTTCCAGCGTATTCAATCCGGACTATATATCAGGCGGGTCGAGTTCAGGTTCGGCAGTTGCGGTGGCTTCCGGTCTAGTTAGTTTTGCCCTTGGCACCGATACTGCTGGTTCCGGGCGGGTTCCCGCAGCTTTCAATAATATCGTCGGCGTCAAGCCAAGCCGCGGGTTGCTAAGTACTCGAGGCGTCGTGCCTGCTTGCCGGTCGCTGGATTGCGTTTCTATTTTAGCCTTATCTGCCGATGACGGCATGGCGGTTCTTGAAGTGGCGGCGCAATTTGACAACGCCGATCCGTATTCTCGTCCCGGACGCGTTAAATGTGACAACAGTGATGAACCCGCTTTTAGCGCGATCAATGTTCTTATCCCAAACGCAGATCAATTGGAATTTTTTGGTGACACGGGTTTTGAATCCCTTTTTGCCGAAGCCGTAAACCGGATTCAAAAATTAGGCGGCTCAATCCGCGAAATTGAGTTTCAGCCGTTTTTTGAGGCGGCTAGTCTACTTTATGAAGGCCCTTGGGTTGCCGAACGTTATGCTGCCGTCGGTGAATTTATCGATGCCAACCCGGAAGAAGTTCATCCCGTGACGCGCCAGATTATTGCTGATGGCAAGACACCGACAGCGGTTGACGTGTTTCAAGCCCAATACCGGTTGGAAGAACTGCGCCGCAAGACCGAGGCGGTATGGGATCAAGGTCAAACGGTCTTGATGACGCCGACTGCAGGAACAATCTACACCCATGCCGAAGTTGAGGCCGACCCGATTACTCTGAATTTAAACCTCGGTCACTATACAAATTATATGAACCTGCTTGACCTTAGCGGGATCGTCATACCAGTTGGATTCGATGCCAAGGGATTGCCGTTTGGAGTTACGCTGGCTGCTCCCGCCTTTCACGATCGGCGGCTAGGGCATCTAGGCGCGATACTGCATCATGCTAGCAAGTTAAAATTGGGGGCAACGGAGGTTGCTATTCCATCGCCCTAGGATGTCCGCTTTGGGTCATAAGCGGACGTTTCGCGATTACCCTCAAAAGGTCCGCTTTTGGGGGTAAAGTGGACCTTTTTCACTGCCCGGCAAAGAGTCCGTTGATAGCCAAATGGCGAAGTCAATTCATAGGCGCATCAACCTATGCTTCGCGCCCTTTGATATGCCGCTTCCAGGCCTTGTTCGATCGATTCGGAGAGGGGCGAGACCTTCATGACCTCAAGCCCAGCGGCAGTGGTTCCCGCATAGTCAATCATCTTACGGACGTGTTCGCCAGGTGCGGCCTCTGATTCCGCGAGCACGGCTCCGCTTGCACGGAAAAGCTGACGCATGGCGCGATCGGCAATCGCCGGATCGATGCCGTGTTTCACTGCGTATTCCACCATGCAATCCGCATAGTAGGCAACGAACCCCGGAACTGGACCGGTCATAGCCGTGAATAGATCGATCTGATCCTCGTTAGGTACTTCATCGGTCAGACCACAGGTTTCGAACAGACCCCGAATCCAATCTCGATCCTCGCCACTCACGCCAGCGTTCGCACACCAAGGAGAATAGGCGAGCCCAATTTCGGCCGCCGGACTCGACATTGCACGCACAATCCTTCGGGCGCGTGTTTGTTGCTCGATATGCTCCATTGATACCCCCGCCATCACCGATATGACTAACCGGTTTTCCGCGTTGATCGCCACAGATGAAGCCAGGTGAGGCGGCACCGAGAGAACCACGATTTGGCATGCATCCACTAACTCCTGGCTGCTCGTCGTGAACCGCGTACCGGACCAATCCTCGAATCCGGAAGTGTCGCCTAATCGGTTGGAAATCCAAAGCCGCTCCGGCGTCACAAAATGATTGCGAAGCAAGGAGCGGGCGATGGCGCGGCCAAGTACGCCGCTGCCGCCGACAATACCAATGGATTGAGGGTTTGCCATGGCTGATTGGTCCTTGTTGCTAAAAATATTCGGTCGTCAAAGACGATACACTACATGATATCGGCTATGGCCGGAATGTCCGCTTTGGGTCATAAGCGGACCTTTTTCATTCCCGCTTGAAATGTCCGCTTTCGGGGGTAAAGCGGACATTGGGATGGGAGGCTTGGACTGCTCAGATCATGGGTGTGTGAAAATCAA
>JAZFSL010000312.1:0-2239 GCA_036446135.1 Rhodospirillales bacterium
AAAAACGGCAACAAGGTTTCTGGTGTCGCCTGCTGGACGGCAAAATCGGAAAGCGGGTGTTCTACCGGCGCATCATCGCGCAGCGTCACCAGGTCGAGGGAAATACGCGCCGCGTCCGCTTCTTCGAGCAATCTTTCGCGGCGCTTGGGTTGTTTGATTTCGCCAGCCCGTGCCAACAGGGTTTCAAGATCGCCGTATTCGTTGAGTAGCTGGGCCGCCGTTTTCACCCCGATACCAGAAACGCCGGGCACGTTGTCGGACGAATCCCCGGCCAAGGCCTGCACCTCGATAACCTTTTCCGGGCCGACACCGAATTTTTCCATGACCTCGTCGGGACCGATTTCCTTTTCTTTCATGGCGTCCAGCATGATTACGCCGGGACGGATCAATTGCATCAGGTCTTTGTCCGATGAAACAATGGTGACGTCCGCGCCTTGTTCGAGGGCCTGTTTGGCATAGGTGGCGATCAGGTCATCGGCCTCGTAGCCGTCAAGATCAACGCAAGCGACATTCATGGCCCGGGTCGCATCCCGGACCAGGGCGAATTGCGGAATCAGGTCTTCCGGCGGCGCACCCCGGTTGGCTTTGTAGTCGGGATAGATGTCGTTGCGAAACGTTTTACGGGCTTTGTCGAAAATGACGGCGATGTGGTCCGCGTCCGTATCCTCAATCAGCTTCATGATCATTTTGGTAAATCCGAACACGGCGTTCACCGGCGTGCCGGCGGGGTTGGTCATGTCGGCCTTGATCCCGTAATAGGCGCGAAAAATAAACCCCGACCCGTCGATCAGAAAAACGTGTTCAGGCTTCTTGCTCACTTATTTTCGCTCCCCGGTTTATATTTTTTCATTTTTTTCTCACGTTTCCACCTTACTTGGCCTTGCCGGGAAGTCATCGAAAAAGCATCCGGGTGTATTCCTACCATCATCAGCGTGTCGTCCGAATGTCGTAAACATGTCATCATAAAGTCATCATTTTCAGCCCTTGCTTTGACCGTAACCACTTGATTCCACACAAATCAACATCGAGAAACGGGCTAAAATGTCACCATTTGTCATCATTGGGTCCATTGCTATCCTGGTTTTGGCAGTATTTTCACGACCGATCAATATACATAGATTATTCCTATCTATGAAGAATATTATCCTTTGTTTGGGCGCATTAAAAACCGCCACGCACCCCCCATCCTTAACCTTTATCAAGGCGCCAAGAGTCGTGAATTGCAATGGTTCCCCCCACGCAAACAAAAGACCGGGCCGGGGGAAAGATTCTCCGGAAATTTTTTTGCGGATCTGTCGTCAATTTTTATGAGGAAAATAAAACCATGGCCATCGGCAAAATTACCGACCGCATCGACGCCATCACCGGCATAGACGAAGAAAGACGCGCCGCCGCGCCGCCCTGTCCCAGAGCGGTCAAAATTGAGTTGACGGCACGCTGTAATTTCAAATGTTCGTTTTGCGCCACGGCGGACAAGCTGCGCGAAAAGGGGGATATGGACTGGGATTTCTACGTCAAGCTGCTGAAAGATTTGCGGCGCTCGGGGATTGAGGAAGTCGGCGTCTTTTATCTGGGCGAGAGTTTTATTCTCGACTGGCTGCCGGACGCCATCGGGGCTGCCAAGAACGAGGGGTTCCCCTATGTCTTCATCACCACCAACGGCTCGCTGGCCAAACCGGACAAGGTCAAAGCCTGCATGGAAGCCGGGCTGGACAGCATGAAGTTCTCGCTTAATTACGCGGACAAAGATCAGTTTGCGTCCATCGCCGGGGTCAAGGCGTCGATCTATCCGGAAATTATCGAAAACATCAAAACCACTGCCCGGGTGCGCGATGAGGGCGGCTATGATTGCGGAATTTATGCATCCTACATCAATTACGACGGCGATCAGGGAGACCGCATGCGGGCCGTCGTAGCCGAGGTCGAGCCGTTGCTGGACCAGGTCTATTCACTGCCGCTGTATTCCCAGGCCGATCTGGTCAGTGTGGCGGAGAATGATCGTGGTTGGGCGATCAAGGGCGGTAACCCCGGCCGGTTTGAAAACATGCGCGCACCGGTGCCGTGCTGGTCGCTGTTTACCGAGGCCAGGGTCACCCATGACGGGCATTTATCGGCGTGCTGCTTCGACCACGACGGCCGCTTTCATTGCGGCGACCTCAAGGAAATTCCGTTTATGGAAGCCTGGCATTCGGAAAAATTTCAGGACCTTCGGGCCGCCCACCTGAGCGGCGATGTCAGA
>JAZFSL010000313.1:0-2223 GCA_036446135.1 Rhodospirillales bacterium
GAACATCGATGTCGGCGAAATTGCCCGCCAGTTGAGTGTAGGCACCATCCTGGAGGGCAGTGTGCAAAAAGACGGCAACCGGGTTCGGGTGATCGCCCAATTGGTGAATGCGCGGGAAGGCACTCACCTGTGGTCGAAAACCTTCGACCGCGATCTCAATGACATCTTCGCGGTCCAGGACGAGATCGCCCAGGAAGTGGTGGAAGCACTCAAGGTCACGCTGCTCGATAGCGAGCAGGAACGCCTGACGCAACGTTACCAGCCCACTCTCGAGGCCTACGAGCAGCTGATCCTGGGACGATATGAAATGGCCAAACGTACCGCCGACAGCCTGGCCGTTGCGGAACAGCGCTTCAAGCGGGCCATCGAGCTGGACTCCGACTATGCGCTCGCTTATGTCGGTCTGGCGGATACCTACGATCTTCAATTTAGCTATGGCGGCCTGGTGATTGAAGAGTCACTCCAACGCCGACAACCGCTGGTCGACAAGGCCCTGGAGCTGGATCCGCTCTCCGGTGAGGCCCACACGGCGAAGGCTCTTCTCCATGGTCTTCAGCAAATAAAGACAGGAGAGGAAGATAACGACGCCTTAGAGGAAGAATATCTCAAGGCCATCAAGCTAAACCCCAACTATTCCAGGGCCCATCTCTGGTACGGCAACCTGCTGAGAGATGAGGGCCGGTTCGAGGAAGCGCTGGCGCAAATCCGTCTGGCGGCCGAGCTGGATCCGATGTCGCCGGTAATCCAAACTGCCGTCGCGGGTACAACATGGGACGCCGGGCGTGCCGAAGAAGCGCTGACGCTGATTCGGCGCAATATCGAGCGAACTCCCGAGTTTCCGAGTAACTACACACAGATGGCCGATTTTCAGACCCGACTTGGTCATTTGGGCGAAGCGCAACGGTGGATCCAGGAAGCGCGGAGGCGAAATCCGAAAGGGTCCTATATCTGGAACCGGGAATGTCTGGGCTTTATAGGCCTTGGCGACTCGAAGTCCGCGGCGGACTGCATCAATCAACTCGTCGAAGCCTATCCGGAGAGTGTCCTTGCCCTCGTTTTGTGGGCGGGGCTTCACGCGTACCGGGGCGAATGGAATGCGGCCATCGCGACGCTTGAACCCCTTCAGGAGCGTTTGCTTGGATGGCATGCTTACCCCCGGATGCTGGCGTACTTGACCGCCGGCCAGGGTGACGTCGAACGCGCCCGGCGCTTGATGGCCGATGCCTATCCGGACTTCCTCCAGGATGGATTTGAGTTTGTGGTAAACGACTATGAGTTGTTCGCGCCAGTGGCCTTTGCCGCGATCCTCCACACCAACGGCGAAACGCAGCGGCGGGATGTTCTGCTTCTGGCCATCGAAGAGCGAATCGCGACCATGCACCGGATCCGCGGCGTCGGCTACGGCATCCTGGACGTGTATATCCACGCGATGCGGGGCGATCGCGACAGGGCCATTGCCGGTCTGCGCGAAGCGATCGATATGGGCTGGAGGACTTCTATTGTTGTGTTAGAGGGCAGCTGGTGGATGCTCCGCCATGACTGGAGACTAGAAAGTCTGCACCAGGATCCGGAGTTCATCGCGATGGTGAATGAGCTGGAAGCCGACATCGTTCAGCAACGGCAATGGTTCGAGGATCACAAGGACGACCCGCTTTTCTGATTAGCCCCCGACTAGCAGTCACCGTCAGCCCGGACAGATATGGCCCGGAAAGATTGCACATGATGAACAGTCGGGATCGGACCGCAATCAAATGGTGTACAAACGAATGGCCGCTGTTGGCCGTAAGCGGACCCCGAAAATTGGAGTTACGCCGGGGTAAAAGCGTCCGCTTTGGAGAAAAGCGGACGTTAAGCCTAAGACTCCCGAAATTGGTTCGGAAAACGTCCGCTTTGCCCTCAGAAGCGGACATTCAGCTAATATTGGTCAAAGGGTCCGCTAACGACCCAAAGCGGTCGTTCAGTTTTTGCGGAATGCCGATGTCGGTCATGCCGTTATTGGGTTTCATAAGACAAGCGAGTACGCTTGCAGACACCGACGGCCAACAAGAAGCCAGCCCTTGTCCTTATTCAAAGAACTCAAGCGCCGCAATGTCATTAGGGTAGCGATTGCCTATGCGGTCGCGGCTTGGCTTTTGATCGAGATCACAGCCACGACCTTTCCTATTCTGAAGCTTCCCGATTGGTCGGTGACCCTGGTGACGGTCCTCGTGCTGATCGGGTTCC
>JAZFSL010000314.1:0-3161 GCA_036446135.1 Rhodospirillales bacterium
ACTCGTCGCGTCCCAATTCGCTGGCCATCATTTCACCTAACATCGAAAACTCCATCAACGCTGAACAGAAAAAATTCAAGCTGAAGATGAAGGACACAATCCTGACCTGGGCAGGATGGAGACGCACCCTGGATATTCGGGTGTTGGGTGTACGCATCCTCCGCATAGACGGCCCCCCTGGCGGTCCCACAAGCGGTTCCCTCGTCGGGACCATCCCGGAAATCTCTTTTTCCCTCAGCGGACAGGCCCTGGTGCAGGGTCGGCTGGCACCGCAAAGCATTGAATTGTTCGGCCCCCGGCTTAGGGTGCGCCGGGAATTCGACGGCGGGTTTGGTGTTGGGTTCGTCGATACGGAAACCAAGTCGACGAATTTTGCCCAGCGGCTGCTCGATCAATTGCAGGCGGCGCCTAACCCGAAAAACCTCATGAGCTACTTGACGCGGCTGGAAGTCGTCAGCGCCGAAATTACCCTGGATGATCAGTTTCTGGACCGTTCCTGGGTCATCCCGTCGGCCAATGTCAGCCTCCAGCGTAACGTCGACGGCATCAAGGGGCGGGTCAACCTGGAACTGGACGTCGATGGCCGGCAGACGGAAATTATTCTTTCAGGCGTTTATCAGACGGCACTCAAACGCTTTGATCTATCAATCAATTTTTCCGAGGTATCGCCTGTTGCCTTTTCCTCCATCTACTATGAACTGGGTCCGCTACGTGCCTTTGCGTTGCCGTTGAAAGGAACCGTCACGGCTGGCGTGACGCTTGACGGCAAAGTCGAATGGGCGGGATTGGACCTGGTCGGCGGCAAGGGAATATTGAATGTTCCCACCCCTATCCAACAGACCCTGGCGGTGGACAAGATTGTGCTCCGCGGGCGTTACGAAGGAAACGTGGGTGACTTCGACCTTGAAGAACTATCCCTGAGCCTGGGCGATAATGGGCACCTTCGTCTGCCGCTGGCGGGGGGGCATCCCATGCCGCTGACATCCCTGACGTTGAAGGGAAAATATTTGGGCCACACTCAGCGTCTGGAAATCACCAACGCGGAAGCTGAACTTCAAGGTCCCACCGCTAGCTTCAGTGCCGTGGTCGATGGGTTATCCCTATTCAAGGGTAATGGGAAGGCCGCGAATATCTCCGTCGACCTAAAAGGCGAAGTCAGGGATTTCCCTGTTAATCAGATGAAGAAATATTGGCCCAAGTCCTGGGGCAGCAAGGCCAGGAATTGGATCGTGCCGAATATTACCGATGGGATCGTGCATCAGGCGCGCGCCGAAATGCGCCTGTGGTCGGGCAACGACGATATCTTCGAGTTGGTATCCCTGGACGGCGACATTGAGGTCACGGGGGCGACGGTTAATTACCTGGCCCCCATGCCGGCAGTCCGGAACGTCAATGCCTATATGAAATTTGACGAGAAAGCCTTCAACATCTTCATGTCCCAAGGCACATCGGAAAACCTGACCCTTCGCGAAGGCACCGTTATCATCACCGGCCTTGATGAAATTGATCAGTACAATGATATCAAGTTGGTGATTGACGGCGGCTTTGCCGACAAGCTTGCCTACCTGGACCACAAGCCTTTGGGGTATGCGACGGCAATCGGCATTGATCCGAAAACTACCAAAGGAACTTCAACAACGGTACTTAAACTTAAGTTCCTGATGGAAGAAGCCACGACAATCGACACCATCGAAGTCACAGCGTCCTCGAAGGTTACGGGCGCGGCAGCGGCCAAGGCGCTGCTGGGACGTAATATTAGCGATGGAAAACTGGACATAGAAGTTACCAAGAAGGGTATGGACCTTTCCGGCACAGTCAACATCGGTAAAATTCCGGCGGCCCTTCTGTGGCGGGAAAATTTCGGCGACAAGCCCGAGTTCCGCCGCCGCTACGACCTCAAGACGAGGATTACCGATTCCGCCCAAATGGCGGAAGTCGGTCTGGATGTTGCGCCATTTACGGACAAGTTCGTCAGGGGCGTCATTGATGCCAATGTTCGCTTTACCATCTTCGACGATATCGACCAGCGCCTGGAGATCAAAACCAATATCATCGACGCCGAATTATCAGCGCCGTTGCTGGGCTGGAGCAAACTTCCCGGCGTTCCGGGCGAGGCCCGAATTACGGTCGATTTCGAAGGTGACCTAATCAAGGACGTGCCCGAGTTTTCCATTATTGCTGATGATCTGAAGGTATTGGGGCGGGCGCAATACAGCCAGGGGACAAACCAGGAGAAGAAAAAGGGCGTCCTTGAACGCGTCGATTTTGAACGCATCACCTACGGGCGTACTGACGTCAAAGGGGCGTTGATATCGCGTGCGGAGGGCGGCTGGGATGTCGGGGTTTACGGTCCCAGTTTCGAGATGTCGCCGATTTGGGACGAAATTTTTAATGCCGCTCCGGTGGATGAGAAGGAAACGGATTTCAAACTGCCCTATCTGACAATGGCGGTGGAGATTGAAAACGTCTGGATTGGGCCGGACAGAAAACTGCACAACATTTCCGGAACCTTCGCGCACGCCGATGATTTGTGGAAAACTGTTTTGGTCAAAGGCGAGGTTAGCCCCAGTGGGAAAAATAAGGGCGACAAAAAGAATAAGTCTTTCGAGTTGACCATTCGTCCCGGAGACGATGGCAACCGGGTCCTTGTAATGACCTCCAACGATGCCGGTGAAACACTGAAGTCCATGGGCTTTTACGAAAATATGATCGGCGGAAAACTGGAAATCGCCGGCAAGTACGAGGACAAATCCACCGGCCATCCCCTGATAGGCAAGATCCGGGTTACCGATTATAGAGTGGCGGAAGCCCCGGCCCTGGCCCATGCTTTGTCAATCATGTCCCTGACCGGGATTCTGGAAGCCCTGGACGGCGACGGCCTTTCTTTCACTAACCTGGATATCCCCTTTATTCTTGGCGAGGGTGCCTTGCAGATCAAGAATGCTAAGGCTACCGGGCCGTCGCTTGGCTTTACGGCCTCTGGGGCGGTCTACACCTATACGGACGTGGTCGATATTTCCGGCACTATGGTGCCCGCTTATGCCATCAACAGTGCCTTGGGCAATATTCCTCTGCTGGGACAAATTTTCACGGGTGGCGAGGAAGGCGGCGGTGTTTTCGCCTTCAATTATTCCATGAGCGGTTCCAGGAATAACCCGGAA
>JAZFSL010000315.1:0-5454 GCA_036446135.1 Rhodospirillales bacterium
ACCAATTTCCAGGGCCTCTTGATCATTCAGCTCCCTAATGACGACCGGCACTTCATGCAGTTTGGCCATCTGCGCCGCCCGCCAGCGCCGTTCGCCGGCAATAATTTCAAAGGCCCCCGGTTCATCCGGGTGCCGCCGCACCAGTAATGGTTGAATGATGCCGTTTTCGCGCACCGATTGGGCCAGTTCCTCGATCCGCTCCTCGTCGATGGAGTGACGGGGCTGATAGCGGCCTGGATGAAGAAACTCCACGGGCAACTGTTTGGGGCCCTTGAGGTCGTCGACCCCGATGGACCTTTTGGTTTCCTCGCCTAAAAGCGTCGACAGGCCGCGGCCCAGGCTTTTGCTTTTGCTTTTGCGTTTGCCTTCGGCCATCATGCCGTCAACCTGCGTTCGCGGTTGATCACCTCACCGGCAAGGCTGAGATAAGCCTTCGATCCGGCGCAGTTAAGATCGTAGATAATCACCGGACGGCCATGGGATGGCGCTTCGGAAACACGAATGTTGCGGGGGATGACGGTTTTGTAAACCTTGTCGCCAAAATGCTCGCGGACGTCTTCGGCGACCAGTTTGGACAGGTTGTTGCGTTGGTCATGCATGGTCAGCACGATGCCTTGAATGTCGAGGCCCGGGTTGAAAGCGTCCCTTATGCGCTCGATGGTGTGCATGAGCTGGCTGATACCTTCGAGGGCGAAAAATTCGCACTGCAACGGAACCAATACCGCCTGTGCTGCGACTAGGGCGTTGATCGTCAGTAGCCCCAGCGCCGGCGGGCAATCAATCAAAACATAATCATATTTTCCGGCGCCCTGCCTGAGCGTTTTCTTGAGGCAATATTCCCGGCCTTCCTGAGAAACCAGTTCGGTCTCGGCTCCCGACAGATCAACGCCGGAAGGAATAATATCCAGGCCGGGGATTTCCGTCGGCTTGGTCGCCCGCTCCACATCCGCCTCGCCGATCAGGACGTGGTAGGAGTTAACCTCCCGCTCATGGCTCGGAATGCCGAGCCCGGTGCTGGCGTTGCCTTGTGGATCAAGGTCGATAATCAGGACCTTTTGATAGGTGGCGGCAAGCGCCGTGGCGAGATTGATCGTCGTCGTCGTCTTGCCAACCCCGCCTTTCTGGTTGGCGACCGCGAGAATGCGGGCACCGCGCATTGGCTTGGTGTAATTTTCAAGAGGCGTCACGACGGACTATCCCTTCCAGTTTCAAGACTATGCCCGAGGGGTCAGACAAGCTTTGTGTCGTTGATTCATTTATAATCCAATTTTTTTGGCTTTTAGTCAATTCCTCTCGCCAATTTTTGCCTTTCAGGAACAAACATTGCCCATCTTTTCTTAGCAGTGGCTTTGCGTATTCTAATAGTTTCTCTAATGAAGAAACCGCCCTGGCAACGACAATATCAGCCTTAAAATTTATCAAGTCTTCGGCCCGGACATGATGAATGATGGCGCCGGCCTCTGTGATGCGGCAGGCTTCGCGAAGAAAAGCACATTTTTTCGCGTTACTCTCTATCAGGTGAAATTCCGGCCCGCCTGGATCAGTAATGATCGCCAGGACCAGACCGGGAAAGCCGGCGCCGCTACCGATATCGGCGACAATTTTTGCCCCCGATGGCAACAAGGGTTGAAGCTGCGCTGAATCAAGGATGTGCCGCCGCCAGACGTCTTTCAGGCTGTCCCGGCCAACCAGATTAATTTTGGCCTGCCATTTACCAAGCAACGCCACATACGCTTCAAGCCGCGCCAGGACCTCATCAGCTGCCCCGGTGATTTCCTGAAGGGCCCCGCCAGTCAAAAAAGCTGTCATGGCGGCAAGGTTGTGGATAAATTTTGGTTTAGGAATCGGCTCTGTTTCACGTGAAACATATCCGATTCTTCAGGCCGTCAGGCGATCGTCGCGGCGGCGTACATGGCCTAACAGCACCGTCAGCGCCGCCGGGGTAACGCCGGAAATCCGCGCTGCCGCGCCCAGTGTCGCCGGGCGCGCCTGGGCCAGCTTTATCCGCACCTCGTTCGACAGGCCGCTGAGTTTTTCAAAATCTAGGTCGTCGGGAATTTCCAGCTCCTCATCACGGCGGAAGGCCAGAATGTCGGCGGCCTGGCGTTTAATGTAGCCGGCATAGTGTGATTCAATTTCAAGCTGGCGGGCGAGGTCGGCGTCGATACCCGCCACTTCCGGCCAGAGCACCGCAAGCCGTTCAAGATCAACATCCGCATACGCCAGCAACGTCCGGGCGCTTCGCTTGACGCCGTCCTGGTTGATGTCGATGCCTTGCGCTTTCAGCTCATTGGGTGAGGCAACGAGCCCGTCAAGCACCCGCCCGGCACGCGCCAGGGCGTCGATTTTTTCCCTGAAACGCTGCGCCCGCTCTTTCCCGACGCAGCCGGCGGCCAGCCCCTTTGCCGTTAGACGCTGATCGGCGTTGTCGGCGCGAAGGCGCAGCCGGTATTCAGCGCGCGACGTAAACATGCGATACGGTTCGCTCGTTCCCAAGGTTACCAGGTCGTCGATCATGACGCCGATGTAGGCATCGGCGCGGTCCAACACCAGGGCGGCGTTTCCGGCCACCTTGGCAGCCGCATTGATCCCCGCCATCAGGCCCTGGGCGGCGGCTTCTTCGTAGCCGGTGGTGCCGTTGATCTGACCGGCCAGAAACAGCCCCGGTGCGCGGTGCGTCTCAAGGCTCGGTTTCAGTTCCCGGGGGTCGACATAATCATATTCGATGGCGTATCCGGGGCGCAGCATTTCGCTCTGCTCAAGCCCGGGAATGGTTTTCAGCAGCGCCAGTTGCACCTCTTTCGCCAACGAAGTCGAAATACCGTTGGGATAGACCGTGTCGTCATCCAGGCCTTCCGGTTCGAGAAAAATCTGATGCCGTTGGCGGTCGGCGAAGCGGACAACTTTATCCTCGATGGAGGGGCAATAGCGCGGGCCTGTACTTTCTATCTGCCCGGAATACATCGGCGAGCGGTGCAAATTATCGCGGATCAGGGCATGGCTGGCCGACGTCGTTGCGGTGATATGGCAGTTTATTTGCGGCGTCGTGATTTTGTCAGTCAGAAACGAAAACGGCGTCGGCGGATCGTCGCCGCGCTGCACGTCAAGGCTGCCCCAGTCGATGCTGCGGCCATCGAGACGCGGCGGCGTTCCGGTCTTCAGGCGGTCCAAGGCAAAGCCGAAACGCTTGAAGGTATAAGCCAGACCAATAGCCGGTTTGTCGCCGACGCGCCCGGCCGGAATTTGGGCCTCACCGATATGAATGACGCCGCGCAGAAACGTTCCCGTGGTGACAACTACGGCGCCGGCGCGAATCGTATCGCCCGATGCGGTCTTCACCCCGGTAATGGCGTTTTTGTCATCATGGATCAGGTCTTCGACAGCGTCGGCGCGGATATCCAGATTAGGCTGCGCTTCCAGAAGGCCCTGAATAGCATTGCGGTAAAGTTTTCTGTCCGCCTGGGCGCGCGGACCTTGCACCGCCGGTCCCTTGGACTGATTGAGGATACGAAATTGGATGCCGGCGGCATCGATAGCTCGGCCCATGATGCCGTCCAGGGCGTCAACCTCGCGCACCAACTGCCCCTTGGCCAGACCGCCAATAGCCGGATTGCACGACATCTCGCCGATGCTCTCAAGACGATGTGTCAGCAGCAGGGTCTTGGCTCCCAAGCGTGCGGATGCCGCCGCCGCCTCGCTGCCCGCGTGGCCGCCGCCGATGACAATCACGTCGTAGGTGTTTGTGTTTTTCTGCATGGGCGGGAATTTAGGGGCGGCAGTTTGCCAAGTCAAATGCGGGAGGGGACGAGGCTTCATAGGGATTGTTTCACGTGGAACATGATTTGATTCCGTTTTGTTCTTTTGGCCCTTACTTACCGATACAGAAGTCCCGGAATATAACGTCCAAAACATCATCAACATCTACGCGCCCGGTAATCCGACCGAGCGCCCGCACCGCCAGTCGCAGGTCTTCAGCCGCCAGCTCAGGAGTCTTGTCCCGCTCGGTCGCGCCAAGGAACCGCCCCAGCGCCGCATGGCATTCTTCCAGGGCGTCGCGGTGCCGAAGCCGGGTCAGGGCAGGGGCTGCGGGGGCGTTGATCATGCCGTGTACCCGGCCATCAATGGCGGCCAGCAAATCATCAATGCCATCGCCGGTCTGGGCCGATATCGCCAGCGCCTTTTGTCCGCCGACTTCCAGAGGCACCGCCAGGACGCCCAGGTCGGCCTTGCTGACCACCACTACCGTGTCGTCATCCACCAGCGCCGCCGTCATTGGATCCGTATCAGGCCATGTGGCGCCATCGAACACGGCAAGGCGCAGGTCGGCGTTTTCCGCCTTGGCATGAGCACGGCGAACGCCCTCGGCCTCTATGGCCTCTCCACCCTCTCTTAGCCCCGCCGTATCGGCGACAATGACCGGAAAGCCGCCGAGGTCGAGATGCACCTCAATCACGTCCCGCGTCGTGCCGGCGACCTCGGACACAATCGCCGCATCCCGGCGGGCTAACTGATTCAAAAGACTCGATTTTCCGGCGTTAGGCGGGCCGATGATAGCGATCAACAGGCCTGAGCGCAGCCGCTCTCCGCGGCGATTGTCGGCCAGGTGCGCACCGATTTCCTGTTCGATATCGGCCAGCTCCGCATTGGCGGCGCTATCGATGCCGTCGGGCAGATCTTCATCGGAAAAATCGATGTTGGCTTCACGGTGGGCGAGGGCGGCAAGCAGTCGTTCGCGCCATGTCTCGTAAATACGCCCCAGCTCACCGTCCAATTGGCGTAGAGCCTGTTTGCGCTGCGCCGCCGTTTCCGCCGCCACTAGATCGGCCAGCCCTTCGGCCGCCGTCAGGTCCATCTTGCCGTTCTCAAACGCGCGACGGGTGAATTCCCCGGCCTCGGCCAACCGCAGGCCAGAGACGCCGCCTAAGCCCTCCAGCACGCCCTGAACGACGGCATGGCCGCCATGCACGTGCAGCTCACAGACATCTTCACCGGTAAAGCTCGCCGGACCCGGAAACCACAACACCAGGCCGTCATCGATCGGCTCGGATGTTTTCGGGTTGGTAATTTTTACGCGTTTGGCAAATCTGGGCGCGACCCGTTCCCCAGTCATCGCCTCAAGCGCCTTGCCCGCGTCCGGCCCGGAAACCCGGATAATCGCAATTCCGGCGACGCCGGGGGCGGTGGCCAGGGCGTAGATGGTGGCGCTATCCATCAATAAACCTAACTGTCGTCCATCATCAGGCGCTTCACCCGGACACCGTCCCGAACATGAGTTTCCAAAATCTCGTCAACGTCCGCCTCGGTATTCAGGGTGTACCAGACGCCTTCGGGATAAATCACCACCGACGGGCCTTTCTCACAACGATCCAGGCAGCCGGAAGAATTGATTCGGATGCGTATCAATTTCATTTCCTTGGCTTTTGCCTTCATATATTCGCGAAGTGCGCCCGACCC
>JAZFSL010000316.1:0-3591 GCA_036446135.1 Rhodospirillales bacterium
TGAGCCCCACGGCCTACCGTAAAAAGTATGGATTAAAATAGTCTAAACTACGTATGTGGTAAAAATTTAAATGAAAGGTCCCTCGTATGTTTACTCGACTAGACTCTTTATCGCCCTGCCGCCCCGGGCGGGATCGGCCCGTCATGATTGTAGCAAAACGGTGCATCGGTACATTTTTAATTGCCGCCCTCTCCTTTACTGCGGGTTGTGCGGTAAAGACATCTCAGGAGATCAAACGCGTCGGAATGGTTGTGGGTATTGATCCAGAGAGGATTGACGAGTACAAACAACTGCATGCAGATGACAATCCGGGCGTGCGTGATTTGCTGAACAAGTACCACATGCACAATTTCAGCATCTTCCTTCAGCAGATGCCCGATGGTAAGTGGCACGAATTTGGATACTACGAGTACACGGGAGAGGACTTTGATGGGGACATGAAGAAGATGGACGCCGAGCCCCGTACAATCGAGTGGCTCAGGCAATGTGATCCGATGCAGATTCCTCTGCCCGGAAGCAAGGGGTGGACCGAAATGGAGCGGGTATACTTTAATCCGTAATAAACCATCTCTATGGATGTAAAATCAAAATGCCTATCAGTCGCCATCTAATCGAGACACAAGGGCCATTCAATAACGATCAAGGTAAATCAATGACCGAAGCGAAACCGATCGAGCAAGTCTGCTTCGATAAGCGTATTCCAAGCCTGGACCCGGCCTCGGCCCTGCGCGGCAAGATGGAAGGCACCCTCACCGACCCTCGCATTATGGCGGCGATCCTCTTCGTCATCATGGGTGTCCTGTACGCGATCCTCCACTAGCCGACATGCAATTGCAAAGGTCTATCATGAATACGCGGATTCATTTTTTCAAAAGGAACGAATATTTGGAAGCTGTTTTTAACGAGGACAACGGGAGTGTAAAATGAATCGACGAATATTTATGAAACACGCTGTATCTGTCGTCGCCGGCTCTCTGGTGTGCAAAAACGTTGCCCGAGCCGAAGGAGCGAAGAAACCGCCAAACATTATCTATATCCTGACCGACGACCAGGGCTGGACCAGTGTTTCCTATCGTTCGGACCCAAACCGTCCCGACTCCCAAAGCGACTACCTGGAGACACCCCACATGGCGCGCGCCGCGCGCACGGGTATGCGGTTCACCGACGCTTACGCGCCCAACCCGATCTGCTCGCCCACGCGCCACGCGATTCTTTTCGGCCAGAACGCCGCCCGCCATGTTTACGGCAAGGACCTCGCGTGGATCAAGAAGGCTCCTGCTTGGCTCACGATCCCGAAGGCGCTCAAGGAGGCGGATCCCGCCTATCGCGCAGCGCACTTCGGCAAATGGCATGTGGGCTTAATGCCCGAGGACCTCCGCTTTGACTACAGCGACGGCCCGACCAGCAACTCCGCCGGCGAGACAGTCAACGGCGTCTACCGGGAAAAAGACGGCGTTGAAGCTAACTTAGCGCAATACAACAAGAAACACGGAATCACGCCTCCAACTCTCAATGGTCGATACTCCGAGTTCCCGGTTCACTATGCCGACGGCGACCCCAAGAGCGCCTTCGGCATGACCCGGCGTGCGGAAACGTTCATGCGTGAGTGCGTCAAGGACAAGAAACCTTTCTTCGCCTATATCGCCCATTTCGCCACCCATCTGGACATGGTCTCTTCGAAAAAGGCTTCTTCGCACTTCAAGAACAAAGAAAAGGGCGAAAAGCACGACAACCCCTTCTACGCCGCCATGGTCAAAGACATGGACAGCTCGATCGGGTGCGTCCTGGACTTCGTCAAAGAGATGAACATCGCCGACAACACCTACGTCTTCATCATGAGCGACAACGGCGGCGTGCAGCACATCGCGCAGACAGCCTCGCTCGCTGACGACAGCAACGAGGTAGTGGATTCCCACGAGACCTCTGTGGTTTGGCGAAACCTCCCTTTGCGCCATGGCAAGCACGAGTTCTACGAAGGTGGCCTACGCGTCCCGTTTCTGGTTCTGGGTCCGGGCATCGAGGAGAATTCCGTTTGCCGCCAACCCGTGACTGGTCTGGACCTCTTGCCGACCTTTGCGGACTTGGCCGGCCACTCGATGCAGCTTCCGACCGAACTCGACGGCGGCAGCCTAGTCCCGGTCCTGCGTAATTGCGGACAAGGCGCCATCCGTCGAAACCGCGATGTTCTCATTTTTCACCAAGCCGCAAACCGTATTCCCATCAGCGCCATACGCAAGGGAAGATACAAGCTGGTCAAGCACTGGCTGGCCGAGAACCCGGGCGACCTGACAAGCCAGTACGTGGGAGAGAAACTACTGGAACTCTACGACTTGAGCGAGGATGTCGAGGAACGCAGGGACCTCTCGGTGAAGATGCCCGAACGAACGAAGGAACTCGACAACGAACTTATGGAGTTCCTAAAGGAGGTGCATGCGGAAACGAAGCACACGAGGCGAAAAAGCGCCTACGGCACCATGCTCAAAGCACGTGGCTTGGGATCCAGCCGAACCGTCATGGCCAAGCCGGAATACAAATCGCCTTTCAGGAGATAGAGACTTATATTGTTTACGATGATCTTGCAACTGAAACTGATGCAGAAGGCCATCTGGTAAACAGATGGGAGAGGAAAGTAATAGACAGCACGAATCCGGTTCAAATCATAGAAGAAAGAAGGAGATGGACCATGCAGAAATATAATCGAAGAGATTTCTTATGCGCCATGGGACTCGCGGGGTTCTCGGTGGCGCTGTCGAAGGGACATGCGTTCATGAAGGAACCGCCCCAAAGACCGAACGTCCTGTTCATCGCCGTGGACGACCTGCGGCCCCAACTTGGCTGTTATGGTCAGGCGCACATTCACTCGCCGAACATCGATCGTCTGGCCCGCGAGGGCCTTCTATTCGAGCGAACCTACTGCCAGCAGGCCATCTGCATGTCGTCGCGGGCAAGCCTGATGAGCGGTTACCGGCCGGACAAGGGCGAAATTTATCTAAATGGTCCCTTATACAAACATGTGCCCGGCGCGCTTTCGTTGAACAAACACTTCCTCGCCAATGGGTACAAGACCGTTTCCATGGGTAAGATTTACCACCACCAAAGCGACGACGAGGAAGGCTGGAGCAGTCCGGCGTACCACCCAGAAGGCGACTGGGTGGGTAAAGGCTATCTGACGGAAGAAGCCCGAGAGCACGTTAGGGAATACAAGCGCATGAATCCGAATGCCAAGCGTCAGGGCGTGGGGCCGGCCTTCGAGTCGGCCGACGTTCCGGACAGCGCCTACGCCGACGGCAAAACCGCCGATCGGGCGATAAGTGAAATGAGCCGATTGAAAAACACGCCATTCTTCATGGCCGTCGGATTCATTAAACCGCACCTTCCGTTCAGCGCCCCGAAAAAATACTGGGACCTTTATCCGGAGGAAAGGATCGAACTCGCCCAAAACCCCTTTGTTCCCGAAGGAGCGCCCCAGGAGGCCCTGACGACTTGGAGGGAATTGCGCGGCTACCACGGCATGCCGAAGGAAGGCTCGATGCCGGACGACCTGGCACGGCAACTCATCCGCGGCTACTACGCATGCGTTTCCTATACAGA
>JAZFSL010000317.1:0-6857 GCA_036446135.1 Rhodospirillales bacterium
CATTGCCGAAGGCATCGAGCCAAAAGACTTCGGCCTCGACTTGCTGTTCTTTTCCGGCGAACCGGGGGGCTCAATCCCCAGCGTCAAAAACCGCATCGAAGACCTTTTTGCCGCCCAGGTGATCGACTGCGGCACCATGGCCGAGATGACGCCCTGGATGAATGCCGCCGGCAGCAAAGAGACCGACGGCATGCTGTTGTGGCAGGACATGGTCTATACCGAGGTTTGCGATCCCAAATCCTTCGCCCGCGTCGGTTGGGGTAAACAAGGCACCCCGGTCTATACGCATCTTGAGCGCACGTCGCAGCCGATGATCCGGCTGGTGTCGGGCGATTTGACCCATTGGACCGATGGCTCCGACAATCCGTGCGGGCGAACCTATCCGCGCTTGCCCGACGGCATTTACGGGCGCATCGACGACATGTTTCAGGTCCGGGGTGAAAACATCTATCCCAGCGCCATCGACGGCGTGTTGAACGAGCTTCCCGGTTACGGCGGCGAGCACCGCATTATCATTACCCGCGACGGCGCCATGGATGAGTTGCTGGTGCGCATGGACGTGCAAGAAGAAATTTACGCCAGCGAAGATGACCGCGAAGGGCTCAGGCAAAAGGCCGAGAAAAAACTGGGTGCGGTGCTGGGCGTTCGCGCCCGGGTCGAGATCGTCGCTGCCGAGACCATTCCGCGCACCGATTTCAAGGCCCGGCGTGTGATCGACGACCGCGACCTGTTTAAGTCTCTCAGTAGCGGGGGCGGGGAGTAATGAGCGCCAAAAAAACCAATTTGGGCATGGAACTTTTAGACGGCGTCAAGAAGCGTAACGTGCGCGCCATCGCCCGTATGATCTCGCTGGCCGAGGCGGCCAAGCCCGAAAGCCGGGAAGTGCTGGCTGAAATTTATCGCCTCGCCGGCCGCGCCCATGTCATCGGCCTGACCGGCGTGCCGGGCTGCGGCAAATCGACGCTTGTTAAGGCGTTGGCCGACGCAATTCGGCTCAGCGGCCGCACCGTCGGTATCGTCGCCATCGACCCGTCGAGCCCGTTTTCCGGCGGCGCTATCCTGGGCGACCGTATTCGCATGACCGATTTGACCGGCGACGACGGCGTTTTCATTCGCTCCATGGCAACGCGGGGCGCCATGGGCGGCCTGGCGCGGGCCAGTCTGGAAGCCGTCGATGTGCTGGACGCGGCGGGCTTCGACATTATCCTGATTGAGACCGTTGGCGTCGGCCAGGACGAGGTTGATATTGTCCAGGCGGCGCACACCGTGGCCGTGGTCTCGGCGCCGGGCCTCGGCGATGAAGTACAGGCGATCAAGGCGGGCATTTTGGAGATCGCCGACATCCACGTGGTCTCGAAATGCGACCGCCCCGACGCCAATACCACCATTGCCGATATTCGCGGCATGCTGACGCTGGGGATCAGAATGCCGAAAGAACACGGGCTTCATCACGGGGCCGAAGAACTTGAGGATGCGCCTGAAAAGAACGACGGCGAATGGAACGTCGGGGTGGTGGCGACGAGCGCCGAAACCGGCGACGGCATCGGCGAATTACTGGATACCATCGACGCTCACGCCAGGCACCTGAACGACACCGGGGCCATGGACCAACGCAGGCGGGATATTATCGAAATGCGGGTGGTCAAAACCGCCGAAGACATTATTCGCCGGGATTTCAAAGCCAACCATGATAAACTGGCTGGCATGATGAATGATTTGATGGCGCGAACCATAGATCCCCATCAGGCGGCGGCGACATTGCTGGCGACGTTTAAATACAAAGACGGCGAGGATTAGTTATGGATAAAGAACAGAAATTCAAAGACTGGGAAGCCGGTGAGTTGGCCGGTTTTATGGCCCGCCAACCGGAAAGCCGCGACGATTACAAGACCGCGTCGGGCCTGGATCTCAAGCGCGTCTACACCAGTCTCGATGTGCCCGACGCCGCCGAGGCCGACATCGGCCTGCCGGGGCAATACCCGTTTACCCGTGGCCCGTATCCGACCATGTACCGGGGCAAGTCCTGGACCATGCGCCAGCTCGCCGGGTTCGGCGTCGCGGCGGATACCAACGGGCGGTTCAAGTACCTGTTGGAGCAAGGCACCACCGGGTTGTCGGCGAATTTCGATATGCCGACGCTGATGGGCTACGATTCCGACCATCCCATGTCGCTGGGCGAGGTCGGGCGCGAGGGCGCCGCCATCGACACGCTGGCCGATATGGAAGCGCTGTTCGATGATATCGATCTGACCGGCATTTCCGTTTCCATGACCATCAACCCGACGGCGTGGATTTTGATGGCCATGTATATCGCCGTCGCCCAAAACCGCGGCTACGATCTGAATAAACTTTCCGGCACCATCCAGAACGACATCCTGAAAGAATTCACGGCGCAGAAGGAATGGATCTATCCGCCGAAGCCGTCCATGCGCATTGTCCGCGATACCATCGTTTACGGGTCGCAACACATGAAGCGCTATAACCCGGTTAATATTTCCGGTTATCACATCTCCGAAGCCGGGGCGACGTCGCTGCAGGAAGCCGCCTTTACCATGTGCAACGCCATCGCCTATGTGGAAGAAGTCGTCAAGGCTGGCGTGGCGGTCGATGATTTCGCGCCGCGTTTGTCGTATTTTTTCGTCAGTCAGGCGGACTTTTTCGAAGAAATTGCCAAGTTCCGCGCCGTTCGACGGGTCTACGCCAAGCTGATGAAAGAACGCTTCGGCGCGACAAAGCCGGAATCCATGCGGCTTCGTTTTCACTGCCAGACGGCGGCGGCGACCCTGACCAAGCCGCAGCATCAGGTCAATTTGATGCGCACGGCCTATCAGGCCCTGGCCGCGGTCATGGGTGGCGCGCAAAGCCTGCACACCAACGGCCTCGATGAAGCCTTCGCGCTGCCGACGGAAGAAGCCATGCGCTTGGCGCTCCGCACCCAACAGGTGATTGCGGATGAGACCAACGTGACCTCGGTGATTGACCCGCTGGGCGGGTCTTATTTCGTCGAGTCCCTGACCGACGATTTCGAAAAAGGGATTTTCGACATTATCGATCAGGTCGATGAGATGGGCGGCACCATCAAGGCCATAGAGCAGGGCTGGTTCCAAAAACAAATCGCCGACAGCGCCTATGAAGAAGCCCTGGGCCGGGCATCGGGCGAACGGCCGGTCATCGGGGTCAACCGCTATGTCGAAGACGGCGACAACAGCGACCCAAAAGTCGAAGTCCACCCCCACAACCCGGAAACCGAAGCCCGCCAGATCAAGGGGCTGAAGAAGGTTCGCGCCGAGCGTGACGACGAAAAGCTGAGCCAACTTTTGGGCGACCTGAAAACCGTCGCTGCCGACGAAAGCCAAAACATCATGCCGATCACCATCGAGCTGGTGAAGGCGGGGGCATCCATGGGCGATATCGTCGAGACCTTGCGCGAAATCTGGGGCACGTATCGCGAAACGCCGGTTATTTAGGAGGCGTCGCTCTCGGGTCATCCGGGTGTCGTCCTGATGTCGTCACGATGTCATCATCATGTCATCATTTGTCATCAATGCCCGGTCGGGGCGTGTCCAAAACGGCGCATCGAGCGTCGCCTAGCGGCGGTCCTTGTCGGGCGAGGGCGGCTCGGCGCTTATGCGGCGAACTTCATCTTGTTTTACCACCCATAGGCGCTAGACGCGGTTTCTTGCAGCCGGTAAGTCGATGTCGTTATGATCTCGCCTATGTGTGAGCTATTGGGAATGAGCGCCAACGTGCCGACGGATATCTGCTTCAGCTTTTCCGGGCTGATGCGCCGCGGAGGCCGCACCGGCGATCACCGGGACGGCTGGGGTATCGCGTTTTATGAAGGCAATGGGTGCCGTACCTTTCATGACCCCAAACCCAGCGCCGATTCAGAGATCGCCACATTGATCAAAAACAGTACCATCAAAAGCAAAATCGTCATCAGTCACATCCGCAAGGCGACCCATGGCAGGGTGTGCATGGAAAATACGCACCCTTTTGTGCGCGAGATGTGGGGCCGGAACTGGACTTTTGCCCACAACGGACGCCTGGATGGGGTCAAGCAAAGAAAACTCAGGCACTACCACCCGGTTGGAACGACCGACAGCGAGCATGCCTTTTGCTGGATGCTGGACAAGATCAGGCGCCGCCATCCGACGCCGCCGAGTGCCCGAAAGCCTCTCAGCGGATTAATCCAGGAATTATCAGACGAACTCGCCGGTCACGGCGTGTTCAATATGCTGCTCAGCAGTTCCCACGAGCTCTACGCCTTCAGCACCACCAAGCTGTCCTATCTGACCCGCCGCGCTCCTTTCGGCCCGGCCGCCCTGATTGACGATGATCTCACTGTCGACTTCAAGGAAGAGACATCGCCTAATGACATCGTCACCGTAATCGCCACCCTTCCTCTGACCGAGGACGAACCGTGGGTGGCGTTTAAGCACAACCGGCTTTATCTGTTCAGGGATGGGCTGGCGGCTCGGGCATAACCGTTGGTTTAGGCCCTCAAACCGGCGCCACCCCAAACAATTCCCGCCTTAGCAAATTCTTCTCCAGCGCATCAAGCGTCGCTTGCCGGCGGATGAACAGCATATCGGCGCTGTCTTCGCCGTGGACGCGGACGAATTCGTCCGTGTTGGCTTGTTCATGTCCGAACATCTTGACGAAGGTGGCGTGGTAATCGGCCGTCTGGTCGATGTGCTCGGTGATCTGCCAGCCGCTTTGTTCGAGCAATTGCGGGTAGGGGGTGTCGGTTTCGATGAACGTCGGCCCGCCGGCGGCGGCTTCTTTGTAATCAGCTTCCGACAGGCCGGGCGCGATAAGGATGACGGAGAATACCATTTTACCGCTATCGCGGATAACCCGGCGACACTCGGCAAGCACCGCTTGTTTTTCGAGCAGACAGCAGAGCACGTCGGAATGGTAGATGTTATCGAAGGATGCGTCCTGGAAGGGCAGGGCTGTGCCGTCGGCCTGGGCTATGGTGCAGCGTTCCGTTAGCCCGTCTTTTTCAGCCCGGCGTTTGGCGACTTCCAGTCCTTCGAAAGGAAGGTCGGTGAGGACTACGTCGCAGCCGCTTTCCTGCGTCAGAAACAACCCCGGCCAGCCGGAGCCTGAGCCGATATCCAACAGGCGCATGCCGGGCTTGATATCCAATAGTTCGGTGATTTGCCGCGTTTCGTCTTTGGTCGTCCAGCTGGTGCAGCCGTAATCGCAGCCGCAGACGGCGCGTTCTATTTCCAGCATGGTGTCGGACGATGTTAAATGCGCATAGGTGCGCGAGAACCGTTCGATCAGGGCCTGTTCTTCGGCGGTGGAAGACATCTTTTTTTAATCCCTGTCTGGGCTTCGCCCGCCCTCGCCGCTTGTTGTACTTCTATTCCTCTTCGGAACGTACCCTAACGTATTCACCCGGCGCGGCACAGAGCGCTTTCAGCTTGCCGGTGCCGGGTTTGCGAGCCTTGATTTTTTTCTCGTTTTTGGCAGCATTTTGATGAGTCCATTTGTCCCAGTCGGGCCACCAGGAACCTTCGTGTTGCTGGGCGCCCTTAAACCATGCGTCCGGCTTTTTCGGGTTTTTCTTTTTGCCCTCGGTGGACCAATAGCAGTACTTCTTTGCCGCCGGCGGGTTGACGATGCCGGCGATATGACCGGATGCCGAGAGCACGAACTTGACCGGGCCGGAATACTGGTTGACCGCCGCATAGGTCGATTGCCACGGCGCAATGTGGTCTTCGCGGGTGGAAATGATGTAGGTCGGGACTGTTATTTTGCTCAAATCAAGCGGTACGCCATCGAGCGTAATTCCGCCCGGCTCGACCAGCTTGTTTTCCAGGTACATCTTGCGCAGATAGAACGAGTGCATAGCTGGCGTCATCCGCGTCGCGTCGGAATTCCAGTACAGCAAATCAAACGGGAAGGGGTCTTTGCCCAGCAAGTAATTATTGACGACAAACGACCAGATCAAATCGTTGCCGCGCATCATGTTGAACGTCGTTGCCATGTGCGAGCCTTCCAGATAGCCCTTTTCGTCCATCCTTTTGTCGAGGCTGTCGAGCTGTTCTTCGTCGATAAAGACGCCGAGCTCGCCGGGGTCGGAAAAATCGACCATGGCCGTGAAGAACGTCGCCGATTGGATGCGATCATCCTTTTTGGCTGCCATGTAGGCCAGGGTGCACGCCAACAACGTGCCGCCAAGGCAGTAACCGACGGCGTTGATCTTGTTTTCGCCGGTCGCTTCCTGAATGGTGGAAATAGCTGCCAGCGGGCCTTCCAGCATGTAATCGTCGAAGGTTTTGTGGGCCAGCGTTGCGTCCGGGTTGACCCAGGAAATGACAAATACGCTATGACCCTGATCGACCGACCATTTAATGAAGGAGTTTTCCGCCCTGAGATCGAGAATGTAATATTTGTTGATCCATGGCGGAATGATCAACAGCGGCGTTTTGTTGACAGTTTTGGTCGATGGGTCGAACTGGATCAGTTCGATCAAATCGTTGCGGTACACTACCTTGCCGCTGCTGGTGGCGACGTTCTTGCCGACCTCGAAGGCGTTTTCGTCGGTCATGCGGATTTTTAGCTGTCCTTTGCCTTCATCCAGATCATGAAGAAGATTCTTCAAGCCGTTGAGAAGATTCTCGCCTTTGCTTTCCACCGTGGCGCGCAGAACTTCCGGGTTGGTCAGGGCAAAATTGCTTGGCGACATGGCCTCGGTGAATTGGCGGGTATAAAAATCGACCTTTTGGGCGTCCTTGTCGCTGAGGCCTTCAACGTCGCCGACGGTCGATTGCAACCATCTGGAGGTCAATAAATAGGACTGTTTGATATAGTCGAAGATGTCGTTTTCGTTCCAGGCGTCG
>JAZFSL010000318.1:0-3122 GCA_036446135.1 Rhodospirillales bacterium
TCACCGCCAGATTGCTGTTCGCCTTGACCGCATAGCAAATCGTCGCGTCAAGGCCCGATACCGCGTCGGCGAAGACCTGATAGTGGCGTTCCAGCGTCGCCGTCGAATAGCAATAAAAAGGCGTGCCGACATCATCGGCAATCTGGCGGACCGGCACCTCTTCGGCGCACAACTCACCATTTTTATATTGAAAATGGTCCATTACCTAAGACGATCAATACGTAGACCGGTTGGGGTATTCCAACGGGTAACCTTGCGGAGAAACGGCGCCGTCCCTGGATTCGGAGCCGGTTTGCGGCTGCGCTTCGGACCCCTTCTTCTGTTCTTCCGCAGCCGGCGGATACTGGCGCGGGTAACCGCCGTCGTCGGGGTGCTTCGGCAACGCCTTCTTGCCGCACGCGGACAACGGCAAGGCTATCGCAACCACGACCGCGATCATGGCAAGAAAACGAAGATGGCTCATGTCAAAAATCTTTTCCGGGCTGTCTTGACCGCGTCCAATACCCGCTCCGGCGCGGTAGCGCCGTAACTTGCCCGGCTTTTGACTGCGTCGTCCACCCCCAAAACGCTGAACACACCATGCGTAATATTCGCCGCCACCGATTGCATGGCGTCGAGGCTCAAATCATTTAGCTCGACGCCCTCGCCCTCGGCCAGGCCAACCAGCTTGCCGGTGACCTGATGGGCTTCTCTAAACGGCATGTTCAATTCCTTGACCAGCCAGTCAGCCAGATCGGTCGCCGTGGCGTATCCGGCCCCGGCGTCGGCCTGCATGCGGGCCGTATCAAAGGTCATTTCCCGGACCATCCCGGTCATCGCGGCGAGGCAAAGCGCCAAGGTGTCCGATGCCCCGAACACCGGCACCTTGTCCTCCTGCATGTCCTTGCCGTAGGTCATGGGCAGGCCTTTCATGGTGACCAGCAGCGCGTTCAGCGCACCGATGACGCTACCGGTTTTACCCCGCACCAATTCCGCCGCATCCGGGTTGCGTTTTTGCGGCATGATCGAGGATCCGGTGGAAAAGGCGTCAGGCATGTGGACGTAGCCGAACTGGTGTGAATTCCAGAGCACGATTTCTTCCGCCAACCGGGACAGATGCACCGCCAGGATCGAGGCCAGGGACAGAAATTCGAGCGCGAAGTCCCGGTCCGATACCCCGTCCATGGAATTTTTCATCGGACCATCAAAGCCGAGCGCTTTCGCCGTTGCCTCCTGGTCGATGGGAAATGACGTGCCGGCCAGCGCCGCCGAGCCCAAGGGGCTTTCGTTCATTCTGACCCTGCAATCTGCGGCCCGGCTGCGGTCGCGGCCGAGCATTTCGACATAGGCCATCAGATGATGGCCCATCGTCACCGGCTGCGCCGACTGCAAATGCGTAAAGCCTGGCATCACCGAGCCGGCGTGTTCTTCGGCCCGATCAATAAGTGCCGCTTGCAAATCCTTCAGGCCCGCGTCCAGGCCATCCAGGGCGTCTCTGACCCATAGTCTGAGGTCGGTCGCCACTTGGTCATTCCGGGACCGGGCCGTGTGCAGCCGCCCGGCGGAATCGCCGATCAGTTCACCCAACCGATGCTCGACATTCATATGAATGTCTTCCAGTTCTTTGCTGAACGGGAAGTCACCGCCTTCGATTTCGCCCTGGATGGTGTCCAATCCCTGAATGATGGCGTCGGCGTCATCTTTGGATATGATGTCTGTGTCGGCCAGCATTTGGGCATGCGCCTTCGACGCGGCAATGTCCTGGGCGTAGAGCCGCCGGTCGAAATCAATTGAAGCATTGATTTCTTCCATAATTTCCGCAGGCTTGGCGTCGAACCGCCCGCCCCGAATACCAGCAGAAGCGCCGGATTTTTTTGTTTTGTTTGCCATCGTCTTGAACCTGATATCTGAAATCAAAGGACTGCCCCGTTTTGAGACATCCCGTATTTAGTCGTTTTGCAGCCCTGCCAGCCCTATTGGCCCTGTTGGTAGTGGCCGCCGTGATTGTTTCCTTACCACGTCCGCTTACAAGTGCGGAAGGGGAGAAATGCCTTGCCGACAAGAGCGTGCTTGCCGGGTTCAAGGCCACTACCCCGCCCCGCCCGGCTGCCGCCACCCCCGTCTTCGACAAAAACGACGCCCCACGGAGCCTAAGTGCATATAAAGGCCAGGGCCTGATCGTCAATTTCTGGGCCACCTGGTGCGCGCCGTGTGTCCGCGAGATGCCGCAACTGGACCGCGCACGGGAAGTTTTAAAAGGCGCCGGTATTGATGTGCTGGCGCTGTCCGAAGACCGCGCCGGCGCCCCGTTGGTTGAGAAATTCTACAAAACCAACGCTATCCGCAACCTGGAAATCCTCATCGACAAAGGCGGCAAGGTTTTACGCGAATCAAAAGTCCGGGGCCTGCCGACAACCTTGCTGATTGACGCCAAAGGCCTGGAAGTCGGCCGTGTGCTGGGTATTGCCGAATGGGATTCCCCCAAGGCCATTGCCTTTCTGAAAAGATGCCTCACACCCCAAAAAAGCAAGAAGATGGGTAATATACTTAAGACTGGGGCCCAACGCTGATGAAACCACACATCGGAATTCTCCTTATTGCTGCTTTTGCCTTAACCATTGGTGCCTGCACCAAGCAACAGCCGGAAAAATGGCAAAAGTCCGGTGCGGTTCCTCAGGCCAAGCCGGGTGCAATCCAAAGCGACTGGAACAGTGTCAGAATCAATTGCCGCAGCTTCGCCAGACGTAAGATCGACCGGGAATACCGCGCCGAAGCATCGCAGATTGGATCCGGTGAATACCGAAGCGGCGCCACGCTAAGTAGAACCATGAACCGATACGAAGCCAAAAAACGCGAACGGGCTTTGTTCGAAGCTTGCCTGAAAAGCCAGGGGTATGAAAAAGCACCCCCGAAAGACAACAAGTAAAAGCCACAAAAAAAACGGCGGCCCCGCGCAGGACCGCCGTAGTTCTTTGGTGAAGAGATCGGCGTTACGCAGCCAACGGCATATCCGTATCGTCCGTGGTGTTTTCTTTTGGCTCGGAGAAAGCCGGCGCCGACTGGGAAGCGGTCGGGCTCAGCGACATTTCCGGACGTCTGAGCTCGTTGTTGACCACCTGGCTGATCTGATCGCGGGTAAAGCC
>JAZFSL010000319.1:0-2042 GCA_036446135.1 Rhodospirillales bacterium
TTCTGGAAGTCCTAAAAAAATATATTTAAGAGAAGTCCGCTAAAGGAGATGTTATGCATATTGCAATGATCGGCACCGGCTATGTGGGGCTGGTTTCGGGAACGTGTTTTTCCGAATTCGGCCACGATGTGGTGTGCGTGGATCTGGACGAAACCAAAATCAACAGACTTAAAACCGGCGAGATGCCTATTTTCGAGCCGGGCCTCGAAGAACTGGTCGCCGGTAACGTCAAGCACGGCCGTCTGTCCTTTACCACCGATTTGGCCGACGCGGTCGCCGGCGCCGATGCTGTCTTCATTGCTGTCGGCACGCCCGCCGGTGAAAACGGCGCCGGCGTCGACCTGAAATATGTGCACGCCGCCGCCTGGGATGTTGCCGAAGCACTTACGGGATATACAGTGATCGTCAACAAGTCGACCGTGCCCGTGGGTACGGGTCGGGAAGTCGAAAAAATTATTGCCGACGCCAACAAGGAAGCCGACTTTGATGTCGTCTCGAACCCTGAGTTCCTGCGCGAAGGCTCGGCCATCAACGATTTTATGCGCCCCGACCGGGTCGTCATTGGCACCGATAGTGACCGGGCCCGCGATGCCATGAACCGGCTATACCGACCGCTGTTTCTGATCGAAACGCCGATTCTTTTTACCTCGCGCCCGACAGCCGAATTAATCAAGTACGCCGCCAATGCGTTTCTTGCCACCAAGATCACCTTCATCAACGAAATCGCCGATCTATGCGAGGTCGTCGACGCCGATGTCCATGATGTCGCCCGGGGCATCGGGCTGGATGGCCGCATCGGGTCCAAGTTCTTGCACGCCGGGCCGGGTTACGGGGGATCGTGTTTTCCAAAAGACACTCTGGCGTTGGCCGAGACGGCGAGAGAAAACGGCCATCCCCTTCGTATTGTCGAGGCCGTCGCCGCAGTCAACGAAGAGCGTAAGGCGAGTATGGGGGCCAAGGTCATCGCGGCGACCGGCGGGTCTCTAAAAGACAAGACCGTTGCCGTCCTCGGCCTGACCTTCAAACCTAATACGGACGATATGCGCGACGCGCCCAGCCTCAGCATTATTGCCGAGCTTCAGGCTGCCGGCGCGACTGTTCGCGTTTTCGATCCCGAAGGTATGGACGAGGCCAAAGCCATGATCGACGGGGTCGAATGGTGTGCGGACACCTATGACGCCATTACCGGCGCCGATGTGCTGAGCATCGTTACAGAGTGGAACGAATTCCGCGCCCTTGATCTCGACCGCGTCAAATCCTTGATGGCGGCCCCAGTGATGGTTGATTTCCGCAATATCTACAATCCGGATGAAATGGCCCGGGCCGGATTCCACTATGTCTGTATCGGGCGCCCTTCGGTGGATAAAGATGGCTGAAGGGCGGCGCCTCGATCCCACGATCTTGCGTGAGTATGATATCCGGGGGGTCGTTCCGGGAACCTTAGGCGTCGACGATGTGCGCATTATCGGACAGGTCTTCGGGGCGATGCTGCTGGAACGGGGCGGCAAATCCGTCGCCGTTGGGTATGACGGCAGGCTTAGCTCGCCGGAACTGGAAGCGGCCCTCGTCGAAGGGCTTGCCGGGGCCGGCGCCGATGTCACCCGCATCGGGCTTGGACCGACGCCGATGCTCTATTTCGCCCATGCGACGTTGCCGACGGATGCCGGGCTAATGTTGACCGGGTCGCATAACCCGCCTGAATACAACGGCATCAAGTTGATGATCGACGGCAAGCCTTTTTTCGCCGAGGACATCCAGATTCTGGGTCAACGCGCCGCCAGCGGTGATTTTACCGAGGGTAAAGGCGTGGTAACGGAGCGCCCCGTGCTGGCCGATTACGTCGCCCGCCTGTTGGAAGATTTCACCCCCGCCGACAAACCTTTGACCGTCGCCTGGGACGCCGGCAACGGCGCCGCGGGCGAAGCCATGAAGATGCTGATTGCCGGGTTGCCGGGTGATCATATCGTGTTGAACGAGGTTATCGACGGCACTTTTCCGGCGCATCACCCTGACCCGACGGTGGAAAAAAACCTCGATCAGTT
>JAZFSL010000320.1:0-4247 GCA_036446135.1 Rhodospirillales bacterium
AAGCATGCCGGATCGCCGGCATGATGCAGCCCCGGGCCTGGAGCACTGGCTGAAACCGTCTCCAACCTACTGAAAATCTAAATCCTTGAATACACTTTAACGTCCGCTCCTGGCTATTAGCGAACATTCCCTCACACCCTGAATAAGGTCCGCTTTACCCCCGAAAGCGGACATTCGGGCGACTATCGCAAAGAGTCCGCTTATGACCCAAAGCGGATATTCCTTTGGGCCAAACGTTGAAACGCTTAGCACCGTTCAGCGTCGGTCATTTTTTTAAATAGACTTTCCGGCTACTATAGAAAATATAGTTGGCGAATTATTAGCGAGGCTGACAGTCGAGGTCATGAAGCCCGTTCGCATAATGGCTGTCTCCGGGATGCTCGGATACGGCTTTACCGAAGAAGCATTTCGCCGCGGGCTCGGTCTGGGCCTCGACCTGATCGCTTGCGATGCGGGTTCCGCCGACCCAGGACCCTTTTATCTTGGCAACGGGTCGGCATTTGTATCCCGCCTGGCGACAAAGCGCGATCTGGGATTGATGGTCACGGCGGGAATTGAGTTGGGCGTGCCGGTATTCGTTGGCTCCGCCGGCGGCAGTGGCTCTGATATGCAGATCGATTGGACCCTTGATATCCTCAGCGAAATCTGCGTTGAGCATCACCTCACGCCGCGCGTCGCGGTGCTTCGAAGCGAAATCGATAAAGACACCCTTAGGGCAAAAGTTCAAGAAGGCCGAACATCGCCGTTGGGCCCCATCGCTCCGTTGACCGTGGACGAGGTCGATGCGGCGCACCGTGTCGTCGCCATGATGGGGGCGGAACCCTATCAGCAGGCATTGGAGGTGGGCGCCGACATCGTTATTGCCGGCCGCTCCAGCGATGCGGCGATCTATGCTGCCATACCGGTGCTGCGCGGCGCCGACCCGGGGCTAGCCTGGCACATGGGTAAGATTATCGAGTGCGGCGCCCAGGTGATTGAACCGCGTGAAGGCCAGGATTGTGTCGTCGGGACCCTTTACAACGATCATTTCACGGTCGAGCCCGGTCACCCCGAGCGGCGTTGCACCCGCACCCGGGTGGCCGCGCATACCTTGTACGAGAACCCGAGCCCCTACCATCTTAAAGAACCGAATGGCACACTGGATACAAGCGCCGCCAGTTTCGAGCAGATCGATGAGCGCACCGTCAGCGTTTCTGGTAGCCGGTGGCTGCCGGCAGAACGCTATACGGTAAAACTAGAGGGGGTTCGGGAACTTGGATTTCGTACGGTTTTCATCGCCGGTATCCGTGATCCCATCCTCGTCGCGACTATCGACGATTTCGTGACGTCCTGCCAAGGCCGGATTACCCGGGACGTAACCGCATTGGGGATCAGGGAAAATGATTACACGGTTGGCATCAAGGTCTACGGACGTAACGCCATCATGGGGTTGAACGAGCCAATCACGAAAAGCGCTGCCCACGAGCTCGCGATCTTGGTTGATGTGATTGCGTCGGACGAAGACATCAGCCGCGCCGTGTGTGCAAAGGCTCGATATAGCCTCTTGCACACGGATTTCCCCGGGCGAATGTGTATCTCTGGAAATCTCGCCATCCCATTTTCACCGTCGGACCTATCGGCGGGCCGAGTCTATGAATTCAATATCTGGCACATCATGGAGTGTGACGACCCCATGGAGCCTGTACGGATGGAGATGCTTGATTTTCCCATCACCACGGGGACGGATGCGCCATGACGAAGCTCAGAGACTTGGCCAAGGTGATCCGCTCCAAGAACGCCGGCGCGCTGCTAATCTCCCTGGACGTTATTTTTGAGGACGAAGAGGCTTATAAGCGGGTTCTGGACAGCGGCGCCCTGAGCCCCCGTGCCATCGCTCCCCTATATAAGGTCTCCGACAATGAGGTCGCGGTGATACCGTTTGATGTTGCGCTGGCGATTAAGATCACTATACCCCGTCCGGTCCCCGCGGGCTCTCCGGGCGATGCGGATATATATGGAGCACAGCAGCATGCGCCGCTGATGGAGATCATAATTCCTTAGAAAATCGATTGGAGTTGCTAGGGGAGAAAACTTCCGCTTTGTCCCCGAAAGCGGATATTTCTGGCGTAACCCAAAAGAGTCCGTTAATGACCCAAAGCGGACACTGGCGGGTGTACAGAGAAAGTATGTTTGTCGTATCCTGGATACAGGGAGAAAAGTTCTCTTAATTAAGAAAACCAATAGAGAAAACGGAGGAATCTAGGATGGCTAGCTCCCCCACGAAAATTAGCAGGCGTGCCTCTAAGAAATTGCGACGGAAAACACGGAAACGATCATCTCCCACTCCTCAGCGGGCGACCATTCCACTTTGAGTGTCTCGGACGGTGAGATGAAAAATGTTTTCTGCGAAGCGTTATTGAAGAGATCGTAGATTGGAAAACCGCTCGGTCTGAGGGCTTCCGATGTTTTTGCTTTCCACTCCAAAGCGGACATTTAACCACCTGGTGTAGGTCACGCTTGACGGGACATGATCACATCACAGCGGCGGCCGCCCAAGTTTGAGGGGTTTGAGGCTGTGCAAGTCGTGACTAAAGAGAATTAAACAAGGATGAGTGAAAATGCCCCAATTCTACAAACCTGATCTTGGTGTAAACCCTGACAATCCTTTTGCTAGAGACGCAGATGGTAAACTTGTCCGGCGCGGGTACTGGCTCGACATGGGTGACCGATCTCTTGTCCTCGCAATGACAATCGGGGTTGGTGCTAATTTGGCAAACTCCGAGAAGAGAGCGCACCTAGCAGACATTGGGCGCGAACACCTCAAAGATGATGTCTGCGCTCAAGAAGTTTTGCCGCCGGAAGAATGATCCATAAGACAACTAGCCTTGACGCTAGCTATTTTAGGCATATCTCAAGCATGAAGAAGATGCCTCACAGAGGGTCCACTTCTACTTAGCAACAGGAACTTGGCCATTGTGGCGAGTTCCGCAGTTCATATCGCTTAAAGGAGGATATGCTATGCGTACTTTCGATTTTTCCCCCATGTTCCGTCACTCTGTTGGCTTTGACCGAATGCAACGTCTAATGGACGCTGCAACGGCGCGAACAGAAGTCACTTATCCGCCCTATAACATCGAGACCGATGGAGAGGATGCCTATCGGGTTACCGTTGCCGTAGCTGGTTTTGGTGAGGACGATCTCGATGTCACCCTTGAAAACGAAACGTTGACCATCAGCGGAGATAAGGCCAATGAGACCGAAGATGCAGCCTTCTTGCATCGGGGCATTGCTGGCCGTAATTTCCAGTTGAACTTCAACTTGGCTGACCACATCAAGGTTAATAGCGCAAACCTTGAGAACGGTGTGCTGGTTGTCGACCTTGAGCGCGAAGTTCCAGAGGAGCTTAAACCGCGTCAAATCGAGATTAAGACCAGCCCGATTAAAACTCTTGCCAAGAAAGCAAAAAAGATGATCGGTGCCGATAAAAAGGCAGCTTAGTAACTGTTAATCATGGAATGGGGGCGCGTCAGCAATGGCGCGTCCCTTTTTTTTCTCCCGCCATCACCTGACCACATTTTTTCCATAACTTTGTAAATAATTTCTCAGCACTTGGCCTTATGCCGATAATCAAACAACTCCAAACGTTCAATAAAAACGGCTCCGGCCTCGCCCTGTTGTCGGGTTTTGGGTGCCAAAAATGCCCTCTTATATGGCCTGAAAGTGGTAGAACTCTGCGGTTATCATGTCCCATTGGTTTGGTGGTGAGAATTGGCAGAAGAGAGTAGTGGTGGGGGCAGTCTCTAGCGAACCTGTCTCAGGCGATTTCCCTGTTAACCAGGGAAAATACAGGGAATTTTCACGGTTTGTCCCAAAATCATACCCTTTACACCCTGTAAGATGTTGTTTTTCTTGGTGCATTTTGTCGAATTCCCTAAAAATTTATCAGGGAAATAAATCGAGATAACAGGGAATGAATTTTCAAGAACAGGGATTAAAGTAGGTTCAAATCAGGGGAGCGCAACCGACGTTGTTTGCACCTAAATTTCGCCCGTATCAATTTGAAAAATAATTAACACAAGATTGAAGATTAGTTCATGTGGAAAGGCAGGGCGCTAACGCCTTGCCCCTAGGTTCAAATGTCAACTTTTTCAGCAATATCCAAGGCATTATCCACTTCAACACCCAAATACCTAACTGTGCTTTCAATCTTTGAATGCCCTATGAAATGGCTGCACCATGCCGGAACACTACGACCCGTCGATTAAGGC
>JAZFSL010000321.1:0-2133 GCA_036446135.1 Rhodospirillales bacterium
TGAGATGAAGGCCGCTATCTGCCAGCCCATAAATTTCAAGTGTTCCGCCGATATGGGGAGTTTTCACCAAGGCGACTTCATTATTCCCGTCGCCGTCAAAATCACCAACCCCGACAGGGTTGAGCCAGCGCTGCGGAATACCGATGGATCGGGTTTCGGCAATGATGCGAAGCCCTTGTGGCCCGGTTTTTACGATGGCAAGCGCCGCCCCCTTCTCCAGATAGGAACGGACGACGACGACTTCGTCCTGACCATCACCATCAAGGTCGGCCAGACGGGCCAACCGGTCTTCGAAAACGGAGTTCTGATCCAGTTTCAGGTCCAGCCGTTTTCCCCTGTCCAGCCTAACGGCTATGCCTGTCGCTTCAATGGCGTCACCCAGGATGCCGTGATTGTAACGCCGGGTGGCGCCGGTCAACCAGGCGGCTTTGATACCCTTGTTGCCATAAAGGATAGCCCCGTCCGGCAGGATGTCTTTGGGGCGGGGTTGGTTTTGGTTTTTATCTTCGCTGGCGGAGAGGGCAAGCTTTCCGTCCTTAAGGACAATCCGGAAAATTTCTTTTTTGGAATTTTCCATCAAGGCATGCGGGCCCTGGGTGAAAACCCGCACCGGTTTTTTATCGGACAGCAGACTAAGAATAGTCATTTCCAGAGCCGCCGCCGGGGATGCCCCGATCAACAGGGATAGAATACCGGCAATAAAGAGGAAAAAACCCGAATACACGCGTCAGACCATGTATTGCCCGCCGTTGGCCGTTAGGGTCGAACCGGTGATGAAGCCGGCTTCATCAGAAGCCAGAAAGGCGACGCAGCGACCGACCTCTTCCGGTTCTCCCAACCGGCCGACGGGAATTTGCGGCAGGATGCTTTCGTTCAACACCTTTTCCGGCACGGCTAAGACCATTTCCGTGGCCACGGACCCGGGGGCAACGGCATTGACGGTAATGCCCTTGGATGCCGTCTCTTGGGCAACGGCTTTGGTAAAGCCGAATAGGCCTGCCTTGGCAGCGGAATAATTAGCCTGGCCGAACTGCCCGCGCTGGCCGTTGATGGAGCTTATGTTGATGATCCGCCCGAAGCCTCTTTCGCGCATACCCTCGATAACATTACGGGTGGTGTTGAAAACGCTGTTGAGGTTGGTGGCAATGACAGCGTCCCATTGTTCAAGCTCCATTTTGTGCAGAGGCTTGTCACGGGTGATGCCGGCATTGTTGACCAGGATATCGATCGGCCCCATGTCGGCTTCGATTTTTTCGATGCCTTTTTTGCAGGCGTCGAAGTCGCTGACATCAAATTTAAAAACATGAATGCCGGTTTTTTCCTTAAAGGCGCTGGCGGCTTCGTCGTTGCCTGCGTAGTTGGCGCCGACGGTGACCCCGGCATCACTAAGGGCCAGGGAAATTGCCCTGCCGATGCCGCGGGTGCCGCCGGTTACGAGTGCGATACGTGACATTTCAATCTCCCCTCTTGAGAATACTATTTTTGCCTTTAGTCCCGCTCAAGGCACATGGCGATGCCCATGCCGCCGCCGATGCAAAGGGTGGTGAGACCTTTTTTGGCGTCGCGTTTCTGCATTTCGTGGAGCAGCGTCACCAAAACGCGGGCGCCCGAAGCGCCGATGGGATGACCCAACGCAATGGCCCCGCCGTTGACGTTAACCTTGTCCGTGTCCCAGCCGAGGTCTTTGTTGACGGCGCAGGCCTGGGCGGCAAAGGCTTCGTTGGCTTCGATCAGGTCGAGGTCGTCAACCGACCAGCCGGCTTTTTCCAGGGCCATGCGGCTGGCCGGGATCGGGCCGGTTCCCATGATTGCCGGGTCTACCCCGGCGGTCGCCCAGGACACAATACGGGCTATGGGTTCAATCTTGCGCGCTTCGGCGTCGTCCGCAGACATCAACACTACTGCTGCCGCCCCGTCATTGATGCCCGATGCATTGCCGGCGGTAACGGTGCCATCCTTGGCAAACGCCGGGCGCAATTTTGATAGGCTTTCCATGGTGGTGTCGGGCTTCGGGTATTCGTCCGTATCGACGACGTTCTCGCCCTTGCGGGTCTTGATCATCACCGGGACGATTTCGTCGGTAAATTTACCAGCCTTCTGGGCGATGTCGGCCTTGGCTTGGGAATGGGCGGC
>JAZFSL010000322.1:0-5759 GCA_036446135.1 Rhodospirillales bacterium
CTTTCCAGTGGCCAAACTGCCAACGGCCACGGGTCGCCGGCGAACAAGATTTGACGTAGACGTTAACCTTGGTCTGCCCGGGGTTTGCTTTGTCGGAGATCATGCACATTCCCGTCGCCTTTTTGGAACTATCCATGGCTTCAAGCTGGAACCACTTCTGTTTCGGGATGACGCGCATCTTCCAGCCCTGGCCGTAACGGCCGTCACATGGCCTTTGGACAAGCTGGCCGTGCGCGGCGTTCGGAATCTTTCCTTCAGCCTTGTCGTAGGGATACAGGCAATGGCCGGTGAAATCGTTGACGATCTTGACCGTCTTGTCGTATTCGACGACGTAATCCCAGCGGTCGTATTCATCATTGGCACATTTTTTAAGATAAACGGCGCTTCCGCGGCTGTCGGCGTTGGCCGCTGGGTCATTCGGCACATCAAGGCAATAGCCGTTATCGGACTTAATGACACCGTTGTGGTCGTACCAGATGGGCATGTCGTTATTGGGGACGGTCATTTCGAACGTCCCATGGGCGATGCCGGTGCACGGGTAAAATACTGCATTGACTTCTTTACTTTGTTTTTTGGTGTGCGCCTTGACTGAGTTCGGCCTCAGGCAATACCCGGAATCTCGCTCCTGCAATTTAAACCCGTGTTTATTATCTTTGTCGTGGGTCAATTTCACGGTCTTCCATAGCTGACCACGCCCGTCATTTCGGCAGGCGGCAAGTTTTAGATGGGCCGCCGCATTCTTGGGATGGCTTTTTGCTATCCTGAGGAGCAGTTCCCTGTGGGTCTTTTTTGACTTCGGATCATAGGCCTTAAGATGGAAAGGCGTGGTCAGGCAAGCGCCGTTGTGAACCAGTTGCGCATAAACCCGGTTGGGGAATTTTTGAGCGAACGCCGGATTCCAGGGAACCATGTGACCCGAAAGATTGACCAGCCTGCGCTGTGTCGACCACAGCAACCCGCCCGGGTTTTCGCTGCACGGGTGGAAAGTTATTTTTCCCTGCCCGTTTTGCCCAAGGCAGAGTTTCGAGTGCCTGACAACTAACAGCCGTTCGGTAAAAAGTTCGCCCGGCGGCACATGGACATCCGTATAGGCGACAAACATGTCGTTTTCGTTTTTCGCACGTTCGGCTTTCTGTTCCTTTTGATACGCCACCACGCTTTCGCCAAATGCCTTGTTCCTTTCAACGGTGTGGGCAAGCAGGTTGCGGCGTTTGTCCTTGAAGGCGGCGAACCGGTCGGCGTGGGTTTGACTTTTTCTATCGACCTTTTTCACCGCCGCTTTTTTAACCGGCAAGGCCTGAGAACCGGGAGCAGCCTGGGCCAGCATCAGCAGGTTTTCGCCGCTGTCAGTCATAATATCCGTATTCGCCGCCACTAAAATTTCATTTTGAATGGACGGGCGCGAAAGCGGAGATCTTTTTAGATACGGGTAGGGGTCGAGATCATTTTCGATGGCGGCAAAGGACCGCAATCCGTCCGCATTCCACTCGATCGAAGCCTCCTCAAGCGCTTTTTTGATTTCCGGCGGCAAGTTCAGGCCGGGGATGCTCTTAAGTTCGTCGTAAACCTTCTTTTCCGCCTTCTTCGATTCGTTGTCGATGGAGGTCAAAACGGGGCCGAGTAATTTCTTGAGACTCTTCGGCAGGATTTTCTTGAACAGTTGCGACACCATGTGAAGGGGAATGAAGGCCAGTTGCTCCGCGTCGAAAAGCGGGTCGGTCAGCTTGAAGGCGAACATCTGCATGCCAAGATCGTCGCCGAAGATTTCCAGATCGATGCTGAGGATCGCCGGTTGGCCCTTGAGCATCCCGTCCATGTCGGCTTCGAAGAAGATCTCCTTGATGACCAGCGCCTTTGTGCTGCCGATTGCCTTGAGTAGCTTCTCTATCCCCTTGTCGATCCATTTGTCCGCCGCCTCGACACCGTTAATGGCCAGCTTGGCGATCTCAAGCGCCGCCATGGCGATTCCCTGCTTGGCCTCCAGGAAGTCCAACTGCGGGTCCATCAGTTCCGCCGGCAGGTGGTCGATCACGGCCTGGGCCGCATGGAGAACCCCTTCCGCCACTTCATAGGCAGCGTAATCAACGCCGTATACGCCCCACCAATAGGCTTCCTCGGCACACTCCCAGGCGCGATACCACTTGCAGCGATGTTTGTGATGCTCCGCATTATCATGGGCATGGTCAGCAGTTTTCTTTACAGACCTGACCCTGGATTCCGCACGGTGAATGGCCGCGTCGGCGTTTGCCTTTTGCCGTTGAATGGCCGCCTTGCGGGCTTGAATCTTCCCGCTCCAGCTGCGGACGACTTTTTCGGCATCGTTGATCTTTTTCTTAGCTTTATCGAAGGCCGCGTTCAGCTGGTTGAAGAAATGATGCACCTTCGCCGGGGCTTTGTCCTTCAGCCACCCGAAGAAGTCGGACTTGACCTCGCCTTCGATAAAGATGTCGGGGGCGCCTTTGTGCTTGGGATCAAAACCGAAGCCCAGGTCGATCGTCGAATCCCAGATGCCGCCACCGATTTTAATTTCAAGGCCCATGTTCACCATGCCGTTGGCGAACTTGACGGTCACGTCCTCCTCGGCGCCGAGGAACTCGATTTTGGAATCAATCTCGAGCTTGGGCAGCGCCTTGAAGCTGAGATCAAACTTCATCTGGTTTTCTTTGAGTTTGAGGACCTTGAGATCGATGGGATCGACGGAAGCATCCATCTTGATGCCCGAGGGCCCGGCGGAGATGTCGGCCTTGCCCAGTTCGTGGCCCATGAAATAAAGCTCACCCGCCAGCTTGAAGCCGGAACCAACCAGGCCGAGCTGCGGGTCCGACGCCCCCGGCGTGGCGAAGGCGAAGACCACGTCTTTAAATTCGGGTAGCGGAATGTCGTTGGGCGCCACCATCTTGCCCTTGACGCCGGCCATGCGTTCGACGATGTCGATCATCGCCGGTATGCCGAGCTCGGAAATACTTCCGCGCATGGCGACGCCGTCGGGCAGGCCGCCGGCATCCAACTCGAAGTCCATCTCGGCGGCGATATCGATTCGTTCCGCCCCGTCAGCCAGTTCAATCTTGCCGGCAAAACCGAATTTCGCTTCGCCCAACATATCGATGCCGAACTTGATCGCAACTTCTTCCAGATCGACGCCCTTGATGCCGAAGGGCTTGTCCCACTTGCCCTCCAGATCCATGAAAATATCGACGCCGAAACCTTTTTCGTTGATCTCGAGCTCGAGCTTGGTGGTCAGGTCCAGCTTCTGCTTTTTCGGCAGATGCAGGGTGACGTCCGCCGCCAGGCCGACATCCAACTCATCCGCTTTGTACTGAATAAAGAACCCGATCTGCCCCGGAAACTTGGCCATTTTCGGCGTATGGGAGGCGCCCTTGCTGCCTCCCGGTCCCTGTTCCACCTGGACCAGGATGTCGACCCCGGGCGCGCCCTTGCCGCCGAAGATGTTTTCGACCGTGCCCTCGATCAGAACGTCGTCATGGATGCCGATGCCCTTGAGACCCTTGGCGGCGAAGCCTGATGAACTGCCCGGCGAGAAATTGGCCGCGATGGTGATGCCGTTCTTGATTTTGACCGAGGCATTGGCGCTGCCATAGATTTCAGTGAATACGGTTTGCGCCACTTCCGGTAGCGCGCTGACCTTTTCCGAAATATCGGCCTGGGAGAAAATCAACGCCGCGTCATTTAGATGAAAATCGGCGAGTGGTGTTTTTTTGAGCACAGGCATGATGCGCCCGAACTTGAACCCCTTGCCGCCGCCATTGTCCGATACGGCAAAGGTCCATTTCGAGTTTTGTTCGAAGATCACGGCATCGACTTCTTGCCCGTGTAGCAGGGTCCCGCCGGACACGCCGGATTTCGAAATCTCCAGGAACGTGAAATCGAACTGATCGGCGTGGGGGATGTCCTTCAGAATCGGTAATTCCGAAAACGCCACTTTTTCCTGAATCTTCAAGACCCCGGCGGTCAATTTTCCGCCGACTTCCTTTAGCTCGATGGATATTTTCGGCGTCGTTTTCCCGAAGGGTTTCGTCGGAACGGCCGTAAACAGAAGCTCTCCGGATTTTGTTTTCTTGTCGTAGTCGAGGCTGAGATCAAGCTCCTTGAGGGAAAGCCAACTGATCCCGAAAGGAGACTTCAATTCACTCTCGCTATTGGCAGCGAGGGAAATTTCACCTTTGCTGAACCCCACTTCGGACTTAAAGGCGATATTTTTGCCCAAAAGGTCGGCATTCAGATCGGCGACCAACCCGACCCACAGTCCCTCTTTCCCGGCCGGATTAACGTCAGTGATCTTGAGTTCGGGGTTCTTGAAACTGAATGACCCGGGCAGCTTCGAGAGGTTGATCTTCGGCATCGGCACATCCAGCGCCATTCCCTTAAACCTATCCCCGCCCTTCGCCTTGCTGGAGAACATGTTCCTGCCCATGACGCCGGAAATGGGTATTCCCGCTTTCGGGTCATAGCCAATGAAACTCATCAAATCGCTCATGGAGTCCGATTTACTAAGGTCAAGCTCGGCAAATAGGTTGATGTCCTGCTTGAGCGCGAAGCCTGTCGCCTTGCCCGCATCCGCCAGCACCTTCTTCAGGTTGGCGGCAATATGCGCCGGCATCGCCGCATCGTCGGGTTTCAGCCCCGCCCCCTTCGGCGGCACGATGATGAGCGTCAGGTCATCAATGCTGACCCCGTCAAGTGCAGAGCCCACCGCGCCCGGCACCAAGTCACCGAAGGCCAGCTTGTCCAGCGTCATCGCCAGCACCGCCTTGTCCAGCGTGCCCGGATGGAAGGCCGCAATCTCGCCCGGCACCTTCTTCGCACCGAACGCAAGGTCGGCGACCAGGCGACCCTTGGAGACCACGACCTTGGTCAGCGCAACATCATCAAACCCCGGAACATCACGACCGACAACATCCTTCGCCGAGATGCCCTTGGCGCCGCCGCCCGACAGCGTCGCCACATAGGTGACCTTGCCCGCCTCCTTCTTGATCTCGGTGTCGAAGTCCAGTTCCTTGCCGTTGAGGGCGGCCTTGCCGTCGAAGCGGAAGTCCCACGCCCCGGCCTCATAAACCGAGGCCAGGTCCAGGGTCTTCACCGACAGGCCCTTAAAGGTGAACAGCCCCTTGGGGTCCTTGGCCGAGCCTTCGAAGTTGATCACCTGCTTGCCCTTGGCGTCCTTGCCGACCATCAGCAGTGAGTCAAACTCGTGCGTGCCGCCGCCCGCCTGCATCACCAGATCGGCGCCGATGGTGACGAACGGGCCCGCCAGAGCCGCAGCCCCGGCCGGCTGCTTCAGCGCCGCCGGAGCCGCCTCGGTGACCGCAAACACCGGCTTGGTGATCTTGATGGTGCTCGGAAGACCCGGCACCTTGAGGTCGGGCAGCGCCACGTCCAGGCTCAGGCCCTTCAGCTTGTCCGCCTTCGACGCGGTCTTGGAGAAGGTCGAAGCGCTGATGGTGCCGACAATCGGGATCACCGTCTCGGTCAGGCCGCCCGAGGCCATCAACGACCCCAGGCCCTTCGAGCCCTTGATATCCAGCTCGGCCAGCAGGTTGAACCCGGCGCCCAGTGTATGGGCGGACTTCGATGCATCGTGCTTGGCTGCATCGGCCAGCACTTTTTTCAGGTTGGCGGCAATATGCGCCGGCATCGCCGCGTCGTCGGGCTTCAACCCCGCCCCCTTCGGCGGCACGATGACCAGCGTCAGGTCATCAATGCTGACCCCGTCAAGGGCCGAGCCCGCAGCCCCCGGCACC